>JBKDPV010000011.1:0-51469 GCA_046342315.1 Cyanobacteriota bacterium | reverse complement strand
GGCAGGGCATCGGCGGGGCGCTCCAGGCAGAGCGGCAGGGCCGGGCGTAGCCACTGCAACCGGCCGCACAGCCACAGGCTGCCCGCCAGCCCCTGGGCCACGCCACCCTTGAGGAACTGAGTCACCAGAACCCGGCTGCCGAGACCCGCGGAGCGCAGAGCCTGGCTGAACACCGCAGCGAAGCTGCCCCGGTAAGGAGCGGTGTGGATCTGCAGAAGCCCCTCCGGCTCGGGCACCAGCCGAAGCGGCGGCACCATCAGAAGGGGCTCGAGCGGGGGGCGTGCGGCGGAATGGGGATGGACGAGGCTGGCGGTCATGCACCCCTGGCGGCGAAGCGGAGACGCGACACCACCGCCACGGAGTCCGGAACGATCCAGGCACCGGGGCGGTGGACCCGACGGTGGTGCCGTCCGGGGCGTATGTCCCGAATGTAGCGGCATCGCACTGGGCTGCACACCAGCCCTGGTGGCAAACAGACGTACCACCCCCTACGCTGCCGGCCCCGCCACCTCCTTCCCTTGACCGACAGCCAAGCTCCCCCCCGGCGCGCCGACGGCCGCAGCGACGACGATCTGCGGCCGGTGCGCTTTCACTGGGATCCGATGGGCTTCGCCCTGGCCTCGCTCACGGTGGAGGCCGGGCGGACCCGGGTGCTGTGCAGTGTGTGCGTCGAGGAGGAGGTGCCCCGCTGGCGGCGGGGCGGTGGCCAGGGCTGGCTCAGCGCCGAGTACCGCCTCTTGCCCGCCTCCACGCCCGAGCGACAGCGGCGGGAGCTGATGAAGCTCTCGGGGCGCACCCAGGAGATCCAGCGGTTGATCGGGCGCAGCCTGCGCGCCGCCCTCGACCTGAAGGTCCTGGGGGAGCGCACCCTGCTGATCGACTGTGATGTGCTTCACGCCGACGCCGGCACCCGTACCGCCGCCATCACAGGGGCCTGGGTGGCCCTGGCCGCGGCGCTCGAACGGCTGCAGCGGCGAGGCCTGCTGACGACCTCACCGCTGCGCCGGCAGGTGAGCGCCGTGTCGGTGGGCCTGGTGGACGGCCGGGCCCTGCTCGATCTGGATTACGGGGAGGACTGCCGGGCTGGGGTGGATCTGAACGTGGTGGGCGACGAGGCCGACCAGCTGCTGGAGATCCAGGGGACCGCGGAGGGCGCTCCCTTCTCCCGTGCCCAGCTCGCGACGATGCTCGACCTGGCGGGCTCCGGCCTGGCGCAACTGCGTGAGGCCCAGCGCGCAGCCCTGGCGGAGCAGCCCCCACAAGGGCAGTCCGCGCAAACCGTGTGATCCGCTACAAGTAGCTAGAGAAGCGATCCCTAGCTTCCCTCCACCTCGCACCGCCTGGATGGTCGGCGCCACTCGCGGATTCAGCCGTTACTCCAGCACCCCTTCGGATGGCCTTCCGGGCGTTGCACCGGTGAACGCCCCCGGGGTAGCAACCCCCACCCTCCTGGAGGTGATCCGCGGTCTCGCTGGCAGCAGCGTCGAGACGATCGAGCGGGGCAAGACGATCTTTTTCCCCGGCGATCCTGCCGAACGGGTCTATCTGTTGCGTCGCGGTGCCGTGCGCTTGTCACGGGTGTATGAATCCGGCGAAGAGATCACCGTGGCGCTGCTACGGGAGAACAGCCTCTTCGGTGTGCTCTCGCTGCTCACCGGCCAGCGCTCCGACCGCTTCTATCACGCCATTGCCTTCACGCGGGTCGAGATGGTCACCGCACCGGCCACGTCGGTGCGGCGCGCGATCGAACAGGACGCCAGCGTGGGCCTGCTGCTGCTCCAGGGCCTCTCTTCCCGCATCCTCCAGACCGAGACCATGATCGAAACCCTCACCCACCGGGACATGAGTTCCCGGCTGGTGAGCTTCCTTCTGGTGCTCTGTCGCGATTTCGGGGTTCCTGGAAACGATGGCATCACCATCGATCTTCGTCTCTCCCATCAGGCGATCGCCGAGGCGATCGGCTCCACCCGCGTCACGATCACCCGCCTGCTGGGGGATCTTCGCAACGATGGCCTGGTGCAGATCGACCGTAAGAAGATCACGGTGTTTGATCCGATCGCCCTGGCCAAGCGGTTCAGCTGAACCGCCGGCGCTCCTCACCCTGCCGGCCCCCCTGCAGGCAGGGATACTGGGTCACCCCTGGAGCCGAGCGTGTCGGGCTGGCTGCTGATCCTGGCGCTGCTGGTCCTGGGAGGAGTTCTCTCCACCCTCGGCGACCGGCTGGGAAGTCGGGTGGGCAAGGCCCGGCTCAGCCTGTTCAATCTGCGGCCCCGGAACACCGCCGTCGTGATCACAGCCCTCACCGGCGCCCTCATCAGCGCGGTGTCGCTCGGGCTGCTGCTGCTGGTGAGCGAGCGCCTGCGGGTCGGCCTGTTCGAGCTCGATCAGATCCAGGCCCGCCTGCGGGACAGCCGCGCCGCCCTGGAGCGCAATCGCCAGGACCTGATCCGCAGCCGGGCCGAGGTGGACCGGGCCGAGCAGGGACGCAGCCAGGCCCGCCGCAGTCGCAGCCAGGCTCTGACGATCCGCGACCGGGCGCTGGCCAGCAGCCGTCAGGCCCAGGCGGAGCAGCGCAAGGCCCAGGCCAGCCTGAAGGGGGCGGAGCAGCGCGTGGCGGGCCTGCGCCGCGAACTGCAGCCCCTGCAGCAGGAGCGGCGGCGGCTGGAGGGCGAACGGGAGCGACTGAGCCGGGACGTGCAGGCGCGGGATGCGGAGATCCGACGCACGGAGAGCGAACTGAAAACGGTGCGCGAGCGCATCGCCGCCGGCGCCAAGGAGCTGAAGGAGCTGGAGAGCAACGTGATCGCCTTGCGCCGCGGCGACGTGGTGATCGCCAGCGGCCAGCCCCTGGCCTCGGCAAAGGTGCGGCTTCAGCAAGCGAGCCAGGCGCGCTCGGTGATCGATGCCCTGCTGCAGCAGGCCAACCTGGCCGCCTTTCGCCTTCTCCTGCCCGAGCAGCGGCCCGATCGCCAGATCCTGCTGGTGCCCCGCAACGACATCCAGAGGCTGGAGCAGATGATCCGCAAGTCGGGCACCTGGGTGGTGAGTGTCCGCTCGGCCAGCAACGTGGTGCGGGGCGAACAGCGGGTGCTCGCCTTCCCCGACGTACGGCCCAACCGCCCGGTGGCGCGCCGGGGTGAGGTGCTGGCCCGCACCGCCCTGGAAGGCGACGAACGCCGGCCTGAGGAGGTGCGCAACCGGCTGAACCTGCTGCTGGCGGCAGCCTTCGCCCGGGCCCAGCGCCAGGGCACCCTGGCGGATGGCCTGCAGTTCGACGTGGCCGCGTTCAACGCCCTGGGCCGGCGGCTCAGTGAGCGTCCGGAGGGGCTGACGGCCCAGCTCGAGGCCGTCGTGA
This sequence comes from Cyanobacteriota bacterium, assembly GCA_046342315.1. Lineage (GTDB taxonomy): Bacteria > Cyanobacteriota > Cyanobacteriia > PCC-6307 > Cyanobiaceae > Cyanobium. The sequence continues at coordinate 48,114 of JBKDPV010000011.1, read as the reverse complement.
TGCGGGATGCCGACACCCCCGATCCGATCGTGGTGGAGCTGCGCTGGCCGGGAGCCGGCGAGCGCCAGCAGCGGCGACCATGACCGAGGGGGCGATCGCGGGGCTGGATCCGGGGCGCAGCAAATGCGGGCTGGTGCTCACGGATCCGCCGCGCCGGCGGATCGTGATCGCCCTTGTGCTGCCGCCCGAGCAGGCCGGTGCGGCCCTGGAGCAGTGGATCGGGGCGGGAGTTGGGGCGGTGGTTCTGGGGAATGGCACCGGATCGGGGGTCTGGCGGGACCGGCTGGAGCCGCGCCTGCCGGTCCTGTTGGTGGAGGAGGGAGGCAGCACCCTGGCGGCCCGCCAGCGCTACTGGCAACTGGAACCACCGCGGGGGTGGCGGCGTCTGTTGCCTCGGGGTCTGCGCCTGCCACCGAGGGACATCGACGATGTTGTGGCCCAACTGCTTGTGGAGCAGTGGCTCGGCCATCCCCTGCGCCGGGACGGGAGCACCCGGCTCAGAACGATGCCCGGACGGTGAAGGAGTAGTCGCCGCCTGGCTCAAGCTCGTAATCAGCCCGCAGCAGATAACGCAGCAGGGCGTCCTGGATCAGAGCACGGCCCAGCGAGGGCTCCACACGGAGCTCGCCGCGGTCAAAGGCCCAGTGAAAGCTCCATTGGAAACCACCGGCGCTCACCTCACCCTCCAGCACGCACGGCCGGAAGCTGCGACGCAGCACCCGCAACTGGGCAGTGGTGGCGGGAAGGCGGGGCAAGGCAGCGGCGGGAACGACAGCAGGCCGGATTCAGGATGCCGGCACCGGGGCCCGGAAACTGTTCAGGCGATTGCCGGCCCGCTCCAGTCCCAGCCGCCGGATCAGCTCCACCCCGCTCAGCACCTCTGCGAGCATGGCGTCCACCACGGGACGCTCGTCACCGGAGAAACGGCCGAGCACGTGGGACACCGTGCGCTCCCGCCGTTCGGCCGGCTGTTCGGCGGGAGCGCCGATGCCGATCCGCAATCGGGCGAACTCCTGGGTGCCCAGATGCTGGATCGTGCTGCGCAGGCCGTTGTGGCCGCCCGCGCTGCCAGAGGCGCGCAGGCGCAACCGCCCGAGGGGCAGATCCATGTCATCGACGATGACGAGCATCTGATCCGCCCGCAGCCCGAACCAATCCAGGCAGGCCCGCACGGAGCGACCGCTGTCGTTCATGAAGGTCTGCGGCATCAGCAGCCGCAGGCGGGAGGATCCCGATCCGATCTCCGCCAGAAGCCCCTGCAGACGTGCCTGGGAACGGAAGGGCACACACTCGCGTGCAGCCAGCCGCTCCAGGGCCATGAACCCGACATTGTGGCGGGTATCGACATAGCGAGGACCCGGATTGCCCAGCCCCACCAGCAGCTGAAGATCCAAGGGATACGGCTCAGGCGCGCTCGCCAGGGGCCGTGTTGTCGGCCGGACCCGCGGCAGAGCCAGAGACATCGCTCGAACTCGCAGAAGCGGCAGGCAGGGGTGCCGGCGCTGCGACTTCGGCGGTTTCGGCAACCGTTCCCTCGGAGGCGATGGCGGTGCGGAACTCCTTTTCGAACTCCTGGGAGGCCGACTGGAAACCGCGCAGAGTGCGACCAAGGGTCTTACCCAGCTCTGGCAGGCGCTTGGGACCGAAAACCAGCAGGCCGATGGCAGCGATGACCGCCATCTCGGGCAGGCCGATGCCGAAGAAATTCATGAAAGGAGAGCGAGGAGATCAGCCGAGGCTGTTCCAGTTCACATTGATGCCCTCCAGCAGCAGCGACTTGTTGTAGAGCTGCAGGATCACCAGCAGGAACACCAGGAACAGGAGCATGAACACGCCCATGATCGGCGTGGTGCCCCAGCCAGGAACAACCTTGCCGTATTCGGAGTTCAGCGGGCGCAGGATGTCTCCCAGGCGGGTGCGTTGGGCCATAGCGGCTCTGACGGGAACGGCAACGGAAACGGCGCTCTCAGTCCTGAGATCGCGGTGGCTACTGTAAGGGCCCTGGCCGCCGCTTCGCGGCTGAGCGTCGAGACTTGTCACGCAGAACGGCCTCCTCGGCTCCTGCGTCGTCGGCCGCGGCCCTCGCTCCCTTCCCGACCAACCTGCCGCTGCCGATGGACCCCGCCGCCACCTCCCCCGCCCTGTCCGTGGCCATCACGGTGCTGGTTGTGCTGTTGGCCCTCACCGGTTTCGGCATCTACACCGCCTTCGGTCCACCCTCGAAGCGCCTCACCGATCCGTTCGACGATCACGACGATTGAGAGGATTCCGCGGCTGCTCGCTCCAGTCGCCAAAAGCCCAGATCCCACGGGCCCAGTTCCACCCTGTCGGCACTGCCCGCGACGGGATCGTCCAGACCATCCAGGCGCGCCGTGACCCGCCAGCCCGGTCCCGGCTCCCACTGCCGTCGGCAGGGGCCCAGATTCTGCACCGCCAGCACCACCGCTCCTCCCCCACCGGCGGCCGGGCGGAGCGCCAGCGGTTCCAGATCATCCCCCAGGGGCGGGAAGAGGGGAGCTGCCGGAATCACCCCCCCATGGGGGCGGCACCACAGCGGTTCACGGAAGCGGCGAGCCTGAAGGGGCACGGCAGCCCCCCGCCAACCGGCGGGGACCGGCAGCAGGGCCAGGCGCTGGCGCTGCCGTCCGTTGTCGGCGCCGGGATCGGGCCAGGTGGGGCCGCGCAGCAGGGAGACCCCGAGCCGGTCGCTCTGGCCGGACACTCCCTGGGGACCGTCGAGCAGCACGGCCACCCCGGCCCCGCCGGGACCGGAGACCGAGGCGATCCAGCTCACGGCCGCCACCTCCCAGCGACTGCGCTCCCTCGCCAGACGCGCCTCGCCGGGACGCTCGATCACACCTCCGGCCGTGTCGGCGGCCCAACGGTGCGCGGACTGGGCCAGGGGCAGTTCCAGGCGCAGCAGTTCATGGCGCTGGCGCCAGTCGATGCTCAGCACGAGCTCCAACCAGGGGCTACCGGCCAGCAGGCGTCCCTCGAGCCGCAGGGGGCTGGCACCGCAGCGGCCGCGCCAGAGGAAGCGACAGCAGAGCGGTCCCCTTTCCACCCAGGTGGGGAGCCCCTGCCAGCGCCAGGGGAGGGGATGGTCGCGGTGGTCGGCGGCCAGATCCCAGGCATCCCAGAACTCACCGCGGTCACCCCAGCGACGCCAGGCCAGAGGCCCGGCCAGGGTCTCCACACCACCGGGGGCCCGCAGCCCTTCCACGCCTGCTGGGCCGATCACCGCCTCCACTAGGCCGTTCGCCAGATGCCAGCGACCCTCCGGGGCCGCCGTGAGCGTCACCGCGCCGACCGGCGCGGCCGGGAACGCCTCCACCCCCTCGACTGCCTGTCCGGGGCCAGGGACCGCGCCGACAGGTCGGTGGCGGAGCCCCAGCACGCCGACTCCCTCGATGCCGGGGAGCTGGAGCCATTGGCCGCCCCCCGGTGCGGGCTGGCCCAGCAGGGGCACCTGCCCCCCCGGAGCCTCCAGCCACCAGGAACCGGCCGGCAGGCGCAGAGTGCGCGGCAACGGCGGCAAGGGTTGCAGCTGGGCGACCCACCAGCGGCCCTCCTCCTGGGGGCGCTTCCGGCGGGGAGCCCGCGAAGCCGACGGACCCAGGCCCAGGGCTCGGTCGCGCTGACCTGCGGCCTGGCGTCGGGCGGCCCGCCAGAGGGGTTCGGCCTGCTCGAACACCTCGGGGATCGAGGTGCCGGGGAGGATGTCGTGGAACTGCTGGAACAGCAGAGTTCGCCAGCCCTCGCCCGTGGCCCCTTCCGCCTCCGGCCCAGGGGCCGCGGAGGCGAACAGAGCCCTGGCGGTGTCGGCCTCCCGCAGCAGGCGCTCGAGCGTGCGGTTGTGGCGCTTCTGGTCAGGGCGGCTGGTGGCGCAGCCCCGATGCAGCTCCAGGTAGAGCTCGTCGCGCCACACCGGCAACGACGCCGCCAGCGGTTCCAGCTCCGCCAGGAAGGCCCGCACGGGCCCATGGCGCTGGGGCACCGCCTCGGGCCGCTGACTCCAGAGAGCCAGCTGCTCCAGCATCTCGGCGCTGGGGCCGCCGCCATGGTCCCCCACCCCCGGCAACCAGAGGTCATCGTCCCGGCCTGTGGCCCGCCGCCACTCCAGGCGATGGCGTTCGATCGCCAGGGGATCGCCGTCGGTGCCGATCGGGGCGCTCATCAGCGCCAGCACCTCGGCCCCGCAGCGGCTGCGCCAGCGGAACAGCCGGTGCGGGAAGGGGTTGGTGGCGTTCCAGAACAGCTTGTGGGTGCAGAACCAGCGCACCCCCGTGGCGACGGCCACCGCCGGCAGTCCGGCGGCGAAGCCGAAGCTGTCCGGAAGCCAGGCCAGCCGGTGGCTCCATTCCGGGAAGCGGCACCGGCTGTACCCCTGCCCCTCCTGGAACTGACGCAGCAGCGAAGCGGTGGAGACCAGGACAGCATCGGTCTCCACCCAGGGACCGTTGAGCGGTTCCCAGCGCCCAGCGCGCATGGCGGCGCGGATGCGGGCGAACAGGGCCGGACGATGGCGCTCCAGCCAGGCGTACAGCGCTGGAGTGGAATGGCCGAAGTGGAGCTCCTGGAACCGCTCCATCAGGGCCAGCACCGAGGTGAAGGTGCGTTCGGCCGCCTGCCAGGTGTCGGCGACGGGCCAGAGCCAGGCCAGATCGAGGTGAGCGTGGCTGCAGACGTGCAGCGTGCCGCCGCCGGGAACGTGGGCAGGGGCGCCATGGGAGCGGCGAAGCTCCTCCAGCGCCGCCAGCCCGGCGTCGAGCAGGCCAAGAGGATCGGCGGGGTCGGTGGGTTCGAGCTCCAGCCGGCTGTGGATCAGGGCGCCGTCGTCGTGCAGAGGGCTGCGCAGGAGCAGCTCCAGATCGAGGGGTTCACCCTGCCACCAGGTGTCCGGCAGGGGCCAGCGACAGGCGGTGTCAAACAGATCGCCGCCGTGCACCTGATGGCCGTTCACCCGCAACTCCACCCGATCGGCCCACCAGCGCAGAGCCAACCGCGCCACCGCCGCCCCGGGGACCAGCCGCCGCCACTCCGGTGGGCACCCCAGGCGCAGGCGCAGGCGGCACCAGCTCCCCCCGCGGGGCCAGACGATCAGCCCGCGACGGATCCAGTCGGGCCGGTGCAGAGGCCCCCAGGGATGGGCCATGGCCGGCGCTTCGCCACCCTGCGGATGGGGGCAGAGCCAGAGGGACTGCAGATCGAGGGGCTGCAGGCCGGACGGCTCCGGGGGGGTTGGAGATGAAGGAAACGTTTCAATCCGGGCGCGTTCTCCCGTCTCACGGCCCTCGGGCATCAGGGTTCGCCGACCATGCCCCATAGGATGATGCGGCTGCCGCAGGGTCGATCAGGCCCCTACCGGCGCCTGTCACTCCCTGTCACCCGCCGGACAGTCCATGCTCGCCCTCAAGATCTCGGTTTATTCCGTCGTCTTCTTCTTCATCGGGATCTTCGTGTTCGGCTTCCTGGCCAGCGACCCCAGCCGCACCCCCAGCCGCAAGGACCTCGAGGAGTGATCGGCTGAGCAAGCTGTCGCCGCCCGCCACGCCGGCCTCCTCCTGACACAGCCACCGCCCATCCCGTGGGAGGATCCCAGCCCCTACGCCTCCCACCGGGTTGCCTTCGGTGCCCCAGTTCCGGTCCGCACCCCTGAGCAACCCGATGCCTCCGGCCGTTGGTCTGTTGGGAGTACTGGGAGTCGGCGCCATCCTTCTTGGATCCACCGGTGCCGCCCGGGCCACGGAAGATCACGTCCCGCCGCCAGCGGGCAGGTCCACGCTGACGGGCGAAATCCCGGTACTTCCCCGCCTGACCCCGCGACTGCAGGCGGCCCTGTCGGAACTCCCACCCGCCGTCGCACCCCCAGACGCGCCGCCCGCGGTGCCCATGCTCCCGAGCGACTCCGCGCTGCCATCGGGACGGGCGGGCCGACCCGCCGCCACGGCCCCTCCCGCTCCGGTCCCGGCCTGGTCCGCCGCCGACAACGCACCGATCACGCTGCCCACGCCGCCAGGCCCCATCGTGGCGCCGAGCCCGGCCCCCCTCGGCCCGGACAACCCGCCGGCGCCCACGGCTCCGGTCCCCGAGAACGCCCTGCCGGCGGCCAGCGCACCGCCCCTGGAGCTTGAGCTCACCGCCAACAGCCAGAACTTCGACAACCAGCGCCAGCGGTTCGTGGCGATCGGCCAGGCCATGGCCCGTCTGGCGGGGGGCCGGGTGCTGGCCGATCGCATTGAGTTCGACACGGAAACACGAACCCTCTACGCCAGCGGCAGCGTGCGCTTCCAGCGCGGCCTGCAGTACCTGCAGGCCAGCCGACTGCGCTTCAGCCTGCCGGAAGGCACGGGAGAACTGGAGGACGTTTACGGCGTCATCGACCTCGATGGCAGCGAACAGGACTTCGATCTTGAGACGACGCCCTCCGTGCCGCTGCCTCCACCGGAGCCGATGGGCTGCACCCCCGCGGTGCCGCCTCCGCCGGACTGGCAGCCGTATCCCTGGGCCGTCACCGTCTGGGGCGGCCAGATGTTTCACTCCGACTTCGGCCAGACCTTCACCTTCGATGGTGTGTTCCGCCCCGAATACCTGCTCGGCGCCGGCCTCCAGCGGCGACTGATCAAGGCGGGGCCGTTCGCCCTCGACCTCGATTTCAATGTGCTCGGTCACCGGGCGGCGGCCCAGAAGGGCTCGAAGTACATCGGTCCCTACAGCGCCAGTGAGGTGGCCAATCTCCAGACGGCAAGCCAGTCGTTCTTGGAGTTCACCGGCGGCCTGATGCTGCGCGCCTGGCTCCAGCCCTGGCTGAGCATCGGCTTCGAGGAGGGGGTCAGCCTCAACACGAGCCTCAGCTACTACGAAGACACCTACCGCGAGCGTTCCTCTCGCTTCCTGAATTACCTCGCCTTCGAGGTGGAGGCGCTGGTGGCTCCCGAGTGGTCGGTGGTGGGCCGCATCCACCACCGCTCCGGAGCCTTCGGCACCTACAACGGCGTGAGCGAAGGGAGCAACGCCTACCTGCTGGGCGTGCGCTACCGCTACGGGGAAGACAGCAAACGCGCCCCCCAGCTGGTTCTCCCCCCGCCCCAGGGCTGCCCCGGCGCACCGCCACCCGGCAACGAAGCCCCTACGGGGCTGGCCCAGCAGTTGGAAATGGTGACGCTCGGCCCGGGCCGCACCACCGCCACCGGGTCCAGCGCGCCTTCCAGCGCCGCCGCTGCCACCGATGGCCCCACCGCAGCAACACGCCCCGCCGGCAACGTCTGGAGCCGTGCTCGGCAGCAGGAGCGGGAACGTCGGGAGGCGATTGCCGCGATCGGCCAGCGGGTCACCGAGCTGACTTTCCAGCAGAGCCTGGTGGCGGAACGCCGTTATGGCTTTCCCAGCCAGTTCACCACCCCCGACGAGGCCAACAACTTCGGGCAGATCAAGCCCTCCCAGCTCGCCGATCTCACCACCGAGAGCAACCGCCAGCTGGTGCAGGGCACGATCAGCCGCTGGCGCATCCAGGCCCGGCGGTTGCGGATCACCCCCAACACCCTCAGCGGCGACCGGGTGGCCTTCACCAACGACCCTTTCACCCCGGCGCAGTCGTGGGTGGATTCGGAGAACGTGGTCGCCACCCTGATGCCAAACGGGGACACGGTGATCAAGGCCGATCGCAACCAGCTGCTGCTCGAAGACCGGCTGCCGATTCCCGTGCGCCGCCAGACGGTGATCAAGAAGGAGGAGGAAGTGGAGAATCGCTGGGTGCTGGGTGTGGATCGGGAGGACCGCGACGGCTTTTACGGCGGCTACGACATCCCGATCCGCTTCGGCCAGAAGGGTTCGCTGGTAATCCAGCCCCAGTTGATGATCGAACGGGCCTACAACGGCACCACCGACAGCTATCCGCTGCCTGGGGAACCTGCCGGAGCCGACCCGCAGAGCCAGCCGGTCACCACCGGCGACCTCTTCGGTCTGCAGGCGAAGCTGCTCACTCCCTTGGCAGGGTTCAATGCCGACGCCACCCTCGAGATCTCCACCTTCGACCCGGCGAACTTCGACAACGGCACCCGCACCTGGGGCATTCTGAGCCGCAACGTGGGGCTACCGCTGCTGGGCGAGAGCACCCTGCGCCTGTTCGGCGCCTACCGCTTCCGGGTCTGGAACGGCTCCCTGGGGGAGGAGGACGTCTACACCGCCTATGGCGTGTCCCTGGAGGACACCGGGTTGCTGCCGAACTGGGGACGCCTGAGCAGCAACTACTTCTGGCGCCTCGGCATGGGTAACTACCAGGCCAACGCCTTCCAGAGCACCAGCCTCAGCGACCTGTGGCGCAGCAATGCGATCGGCTCGCTGAACCTGAGCCTTCCCCTCTGGACCGGCACACCGGCTCCGCTCACCGCCACCGGGGCCTACGCCAATACCGCCGTGCCGGTGGTGCCCGGGCTCGCCCTGAACGCCAATGTGCTCGGCACCCTGGCCTTCTACGGCGATGGCCGGAACCAGAACACCCTGAGCCTCTCCGGCGGCCCCACCCTCACGCTGGGCCGGTTCGTGAAGCCATTCCTGGATTTCACCCGGCTCACGATCACCGGCAGCGCCACAGCGCGGCAAGGGGTCAGCCCGCTGAGTTTCGACCGTGCGGTCGACCTCGGCACCCTCGGCATCGGTCTGACCCAGCAGATCGTGGGTCCGCTGGTGTTCAACGGCGGCATCGGCTTCAACGTCGACCCCGGTTCGGAGTTCTACGGCGACGTCACGGCCTCCTATGTGGAACTGCGCTGGCAGCGGCGCTCCTACGAAATCGGCATCTTCTACAGCCCCTACGACGGCCTCGGCGGGGTACGGGTGAAGCTGAACGATTTCAACTTCAAGGGCACCGGCGTGCCCTTCGTGCCCTACACCCCCAGCCAGCAGCTTCTGAGCCGCCCCTTCTGAGATCCTGCCGGCCCGATCCCTCAGGACAGGGCGAATCCGCTCAGATAGGGGAGCCGCTCAGCGGTGGCCTTCAGTTCGGCGTCGTGGGCCACCAGCTGGGACGTGCCGTCCCACTGGCCGCTCACCAGCATCTGCTGCGGGCCCGGGGCAAGCTGCACCGGCCAGCGGTTGGCGCCCACGAACTCGCTCTCCAGCTCCACCTCCAGGGCTTCGAGATCCAGGAACAGCTCTGCCCCTGGATCAGCCGCGATCGCCTGCTGCAGCTCGGCCACGTGAAGCGGATCGGCTGTGAGGCAGGGGATGCCCAGGGCAAGGCAGTTGCCGAAGAAGATCTCAGCGAAGCTTTCGCCGATCACCACGCGGATGCCCCAGCGCATCAGCGCCTGCGGAGCGTGCTCACGGCTGGAACCGCAGCCGAAGTTGCTGTTCACCACCAGCACCGAAGCCCCCCGGTGCTCGTCGCGATCGAAGGGATGGGACCCCGCCCGTTCGGTGCGGTCGTCGGCGAAGGCACCCTCTGCCAGCCCCTCGAAGGTGACGCACTTGAGGAAGCGGGCCGGGATGATGCGGTCGGTGTCGATGTCAGCGCCCACCAAGGGAATGGCGCGTCCCCGGTGGGAGGGAACAGGACCGGCGGGGAAGGGATGGCTGCTCATCGGAGGGCGGCGGCGGGAGCCTCGGCGGGCGAGAGAGTGCGGACGTCGGTGACGGCGCCGTTCACGGCGGCAGCCACCACCATCGCGGGGCTCATCAGCAGGGTGCGGCCTGTGGCGGAGCCCTGGCGCCCCTTGAAGTTGCGATTGCTGGAGCTGGCGCTGATCTGGCGGCCCTCCAGACGGTCGGGATTCATCGCCAGGCACATGGAACAGCCAGGCTCGCGCCACTCGAAGCCGGCCTCCCGGAACACGGCGTCGAGGCCCTCGGCCTCGGCCGCCGCCGCCACCTGCTCGGAACCCGGCACCACGAACGCCCGCACGCCGGGTGCAACCCGACGCCCACGGGCGACGGCTGCCGCGGCCCGCAGATCGCTGAGGCGGCCGTTGGTGCAGCTGCCGATGAAGCAGACATCCACCGGCAGACCGGCGATCGGGGACCCAGGAAGCAGATCCATGTAGCGATAGGCCTCCTCGGCGATCGGCCTCTCCTCGGGATCGAGCTGCTCGGGGGTGGGCACGGCCTCATCGACACCGATGCCCTGGCCGGGGGTGATGCCCCAGGTGACGGTGGGCGCGATCGCGGCGGCGTCGAAGCACACCTCGTCGTCGAACAAGGCATCGGGGCCGCTCGCCAGGGAGCTCCACCAGGCCACCGCACGCTCCCAGGCGTCGCCGGTGGGGGCGAAGGGCCGGCCCTGCAGATAGGCAACGGTGGTGGCGTCGGGGTTGCAGTAACCCACCCGCGCACCGCCTTCGATCGCCATGTTGCAGAGGGTCATCCGCTCCTCCATCGACAGGGCCTCGATGGTGGAGCCGGCGAATTCGTAGGCATGACCCACACCACCCTTCACTCCCAGGGTGCGGATGATGTGGAGGATCAGATCCTTGGCGAACACACCACTGGGAAGATCACCCTCCACCAGGATGCGGCGCACCCGCAGCTTGTTCATGGCCAGGCTCTGACTGGCGAGGACATCGCGCACCTGGCTGGTACCGATGCCGAAGGCGATGGCGCCGAAGGCACCGTGGGTGGAGGTGTGGGAATCGCCGCAGGCCACGGTCATGCCCGGCTGGGTGAGGCCGAGTTCCGGTGCGATCACATGCACGATCCCCTGGCGACCGCTGCCGATGCCGTGCAGAACGATCCCGTGGGCGGTGCAGTTCGCCTCCAGGGTGGCGAGCATCTCCTCGGCCAGCGGATCGGCGAAGGGGCGGGCCTGGGAGGTGGTGGGCACGATGTGATCCACCGTGGCCACGGTGCGCTCGGGATGGCGCACGCTCAGGCCGAGATCGCGCAGGGCGGCGAAGGCCTGGGGGCTGGTGACCTCGTGGATCAGATGCAGACCGATGAACAGCTGAGTGGCGCCACCGGGCAGTTCGGCCACCTTGTGCAGGTCCCAGACCTTGTCGTAGAGCGTGCCGGAGCTCACCTGTCCACCGCCGGAGTTGACCTGTCACCCTAAGCGGCCGGGACCGCAGAGCCAGCGACGATGCGATCACGACCCCGGTGTTTGGCCACATACAGCCGCTGATCGGCCAGGGCGATCAGCGCACCCGCCGTCAGATCCGTCTCCCATTCAGCGCTGCAGGCGATGCCGGCGCTGAAGGTGACCTGGATGGTGTGCTTCTCATACCAGATCGGAGCGGCCTGGAGGCGCTGGCGCAGCGTCTGCAGGCGGGCGGCGAGGCGCTCGGGGGTGACCTGCGGGGTCGCCACCAGGAACTCCTCGCCGCCGATGCGGCCCAGCAGGTCCTCAGCCCGGAAGCAATCCCGCAGCAAACGGGCCAGCCGGCTGAGCACCGCATCTCCAGCGGGATGGCCATAGGTATCGTTGATTCGCTTGAACCAGTCGATATCCAGGAGGGCGATCGAGAGGAGCTGCTGGTTGTGGCTGGCTAGCTCCAGCAGAGTATTCAGACGCTCATGGGCAAAGCGTCGGTTGTGAAGACCGGTGAGCGCATCAGAGTTGGCCAGCCGCACCAGTTCCAGCTCCGCCTGCTGGCGTTCGATCGCCAGGCCGGAGGTCTCCGCCACGATGCGCAGTAGGGCGATCTCATCCCGCTGCCAGCGAGTGGCGTAAACGCAGTCGTCGAAACCCATGAATCCCCAGAAGGAGCCGGCACTGACGATCGGCAGGATCAGCAGGCTGACGATCCCCTGCTCATGAAGCATCGAGCGCTCGGGCTCCGGCAGGTCGGCCACCAGACCGACAAAGGGCTCCCCGGCTGCCAACGTGGCCAGCGCATTGGGGGCCTCGGTGGCGAAGGGCTGATCCTGCAGCTGGGGATTGTCGATCTGGGGCTCGATCCCGGGGGCGCAGGCCTCATGCACCTGTGACACGCACAGGCCGAGATCCGGGTGCTCGTGCGTGCGGAACACATAGGCGCGGCTGACACCGGAGGCCTGCTGAAGGATCTCCACCACCCGCTGCAGGTGCACCGCGAGCGGGCCACGTCCCACCAGCAGGCGGGCGCACTCGGCCACCGCCGCCTCGTAGCGCCCCTGCCGGGCGAGGGTCCGCTGCTGGCGGCAGAGCTTGAGCCGATCGCGCAGCCGCTGGGCCAGCAGAACGTCGGGGAGATCGCGCGACCAGACATCGGCGGCTCCGGCGGCCAGCAGCTGCGCACTGCGGTGCTGATCAGCCGGTTCCACCAGAACCACCAGCCTGGGCAAGGGGCGGGGCAGCGCCTGCAGGGTGGGCAGCAGAGCCGGCTCGAACACGAGCAGGACATCGGACGGGGAACGGCACGCCGGCCAGCCAGCGGCCAGAAGGGTGGCGGGATCCACCAAGCTGGCATCGACCCCCTCGTGTTCCAACAGGCGCTGGCAGGCACTCACCTGATCAGCGTGGGCTGCCAGCAGGGCCACGGAGCCATCGAGCGGACCATGACTGGGATGGAGATCGTGGCCGGGATCAGGACCGGGATCGTTCGTGACATGGACCCGGCTGCAGACCGGGAGCGGCATGCATCCAATCCTGCGCGTCGGGCGTGCCGCTGGCAAGCGAAGCGGTTCGGAGGCTCGGCCATGGACCAGGGCCTCAGGGGCGCAGGGCCTGACTGGCGGGGCGCTGGAACAGTCCATCGAGATAGTGGCGAGCCACCGACCGTTCATGGCAGCCGTGCTGGAACAGAAAGCCGGCCAGGGCGGCCTGCATCAGGCGGTACTGGTCCCACTGGGGATGGAGCCGGATGAACTCCCGCATGGCGTCGAACAGATCTTCCGGCATCTGGTTCTCGATGCTCACGTAGGCGGGCGCGGTCTCCGGGGTCTGGCTCATGCGGCATGTCTCGATCGGTCCAACCCATGACGCCACGGGAATCCCGGTTCCGTCAAAAGGAGGCAGACCGGCCGAGACGAGCGCGACACCCGGCGCGACCGCTGCCGCCACGGCCCTTTCCGCCGCCTGGGTCGACGGCGGCGGGCGATGGTCCGGCGGAAGGTCCGGCGGTCAAGGGGAGAGACGCTTTCCCCAGGATCTTTCGCTCACAGACCACGCGCGCATGGGTCTGAACGTGAAGACCTGGGGAAAACAGGGGTCGTTTCCGGGGAAAACCATGGATGACGGGGGAAAACTCCATCGCTCAGCATTCGTGATCGGTGCCGCCCCGTTGAGGAAGCGATACCGATGGGACGTGTCGCTCAGCCCTGGCCTGCGGACTCCAGAACCAGGCGCCGAAGGCGATCCAGGGCCTCGCCGGCGCTCACGGCCTGGACCCATGACCGGCCGCGGCGGGCGCCGAAGCGCACGGGCGCGCTGACGGTTCCATCGGGGCCTGCTACTGCGATGTGCACCAGGCCCACAGGTTTATCGGTGCTGCCACCGCCGGGTCCGGCCACGCCGGTGGTTGCCAGGGCCCAGTCGCTACCGGTACGGCGCAGCACGCCTTCGGCCATGGCCTGGGCCACCGGATCGCTCACGGCTCCCCAGCGCTCCAGAACCTCGGGGCTCACGCCGAGCAGGTTCCGCTTCACGGCGTTGGCGTAGGCGATGACGCCGCCGAGGAACACCTCGGAAGCCCCGGGGACCGCCGCCAGGGCAGCCCCGAGACCTCCGCCCGTGCAGGATTCGGCCACCGCCAGCGTCTCGCCGCGGCGGCGCAGCAACTCCAGCACCACAGAGGCCAGGCTGTCGCCGTCGGCGCCGTAGAGGTCGATCCCGCTGCGTCGGCGCAGGTCGGCCTCCACCGGTTCCAGCAGGCGGGCGGCGGCGGCGGCATCGCCGGCGCGGGCCGTGAGCCGGAGCGTCACCTCGCCGGTGCCGGCATAGGGCGCCACGGTGGGGTTGGGCGAGTCCAGCCAGTCTCCGATCTGCTCAGCAAGGCTGGACTCGGCGACCCCCCAGAACCGCAGAGTACGGCTGGCGAACACCCCCTGGGACAGGCCGGCGCTCCTGAACCAGCCGGCCGCGGTGGCCTGCCACATCGCCCGCATCTCACTGGGCACCCCTGGAAAGGTGAGCAGCGTGAAGCCGGGCCGCAGGCCCGCATCCTTCCCCTCGGGATCAGGCGTCCAGATCATCCCCGGGGCGGTGCCGGTGGGATTGGGGAGCAGCGTGGCCCCGACAGGCAGCAGGGCCTGGCGGCGGTTGCTGGCCGCCGGCGGACGGCCGCGGGCAGCCAGCTTGGCCTGGATGTCGGCCCAAACCTCGGGCCGCTCCTCCAGCGGGGCTCCGAAGGCTGCGGCGATCGCCTCGGTGGTGAGGTCGTCGGGCGTGGGGCCCAGGCCGCCGGTGGTGATCAGCACGCGGCAGCGGCCCGCCGCCTCCCGCAGGGCAGCGATCAGCCGTTCGCGGTTGTCGCCCACCACCCCCTGGCGGTGGTGGGGAATGCCCAGAGCGGCCAGTTGCTCCGCCAGCCAGCGGGCGTTGCCATTGAGGATCGAGCCGAGCAGCAGCTCGGTGCCCACGCACAGCACCTCCGCATCCCCGGGGCCTCGGGCAGGGGGGAGACTCAACCCGCCTCCCCCTGCATGGAGCGGCGGCAGGCCACCACCACCCCGATGAGGATGGCAGTGGCCAAGGCCAGCCACAGGAAGCGCATCTCGGCGTTGGCCACCACCAGAGCGAGCGATGCCAGCCACTGGGTGAAGGCGTAGATGAGCACCACCGTGCGGCGATGGCTGAAGCCGGCCCGCAGCAGCCGGTGGTGCAGGTGGCGGCGGTCGGGATAGAAGGGCGAACGGCCTTCGCTCAGGCGGCCCATGATCACGGCGGACATATCGGCCAGGGGCAGGGAGAGGATCAGCAGGGGCAGCAGCAGGCTGACGCTGGTGAGACCCTTGGCCGGGCCCACGATGCTGATCGCCGCCAGGGCGAAGCCGAGGAAATAGGAGCCTCCGTCGCCCATGAAGATCAGCGCGGGGTTGAAGTTATGGCGGAGAAAGCCGAGACAGGCCCCCGCCAGAGCTGCCGCCAACAGTCCGGCGGCGGGCTGGGCGAGGCTGAAGCTCACCGACAGCAGACCGACGGCGGCGATGCCGCTCACCCCGGCAGCCAGGCCGTCGAGGCCGTCGAGCCAGTTGATGGCGTTGGTGATGCCGACCAGCCAGATCACGGTGGCGAGCTGGCTGAGCGACTCGGGCAGCACCACGGCTGGGCTCCCCCCCAGCAGCCCGAAGGGCAGCTCAATCGTGCCGATCCGTACCCCCTGATGCCAGACGGCAACAGCAACCAGCACCTGGCCCGCCAGCCGCGGCAGGGGGGGCAGGGCGAACAGGTCGTCGGCCAGGCCGATCACGAAGTAGCAGAGGGCCCCGGCCAGGGTGGTCCAGATCAGCTGGTCCTTGTCAGGAGGGAGCTCGGCAAAACCGCCGAGCCGCCAGGTGAGGGCGAGCGCGAGGCTGAAGCCCGCCACGATGCCGATGCCGCCGAGGCGCACCATCGGCAGGGTGTGCTGCTTGCGGGCGTCGGGGGTGTCAACCAGGCCCCAACGCAGACCAGCCCTACGGACCAGGGGAACGATCGCGGCGGTGAGCAGGGCCGCCGTGACCAGGGTGAGCAGAGCCGCCGCGTTGGGGCTGTAGGCGAGGGTCACGGGCGGCGGGCCAGGAGACAGCGGTCCTGAAGCGTCAGATTACGGGGACTGGGAAGGATCAGGCGGGCTGAAGTTCCCGCCGCTCGGCATAGAGGGGGAAGCGGAGGCAGAGAGAAGCCACCCGCTCGCGGCAGCGCAGCTCGATCGTGCTGTCCTCGGGGTTGAGCAGCCGATCGGCAATCACGTCGGCCACTTCGCGGAAGGCGTCGGCATCGAAGCCGCGGGTGGTGCAGGCGGCGGTGCCCAGACGCAGGCCACTGGTGACGAATGGCGACTGGGGATCAAAAGGCACCGTGTTCTTGTTGGCGGTGATGTTCACGTCACTCACCAGCAGGTCAGCCACCTTGCCGGTCATACCGATCGAGCGCAGATCGAGCAGCACCAGATGGTTGTCGGTGCCGCCGCTCACCACGTCGATGCCGCGCTCGCGGATGCGGGCCGCCAGGGCCTGGGCGTTGGCGATCACCTGCTCGCTGTACGTGCGGAACGAGGGCTGGAGCGCCTCGCCGAAGGCCACGGCCTTGGCAGCGATCACGTGCTCGAGGGGACCACCCTGGCTGCCAGGGAACACGGCCTTGTCGAACTGCCGGCCGAACTCGGCGTCGTTGCAGAGGATCAGACCGCCGCGGGGGCCGCGCAGGGTCTTGTGGGTGGTGGTGGTCACCACATGGCAATGGGGGAGGGGGCTGGGGTGCACCCCGGCGGCCACCAAACCGGCGATGTGAGCCATGTCGGCCAGCAGATAGGCGCCCACCTCGTCGGCGATGGCCCGGAAAGCCGCGAAGTCGATGGTGCGGGGGTAGGCCGAGTAGCCGCACACGATCAGCTTCGGCCGGTGCTCGTGGGCGAGCTGGCGGATGAGATCGAAGTTGAGCTGCTGGGTCTCGGGGTCGACGCCATAGTGCACGGCCTTGAACCACTTGCCGCTCACGTTCACCGGCGAGCCGTGGGTGAGGTGACCGCCGTGGGACAGATCCATCCCCAGGATCGTGTCACCGGGCTGGAGCAGCGCCAGGAACACCGCGAAGTTGGCCTGGGCGCCGCTGTGGGGCTGCACGTTGGCCCAGGCGGCTCCAAACAGCTGCTTCGCCCGCTCGATCGCCAGCTCCTCGATGGCGTCCACGTGCTCACAGCCACCGTAGTAGCGCTTGTGGGGCAGACCTTCGGCGTACTTGTTGGTGAGCACCGAGCCCTGGGCCTCCATCACGGCGCGGGAGGCGAAGTTCTCGGAGGCGATCAGCTCCAGATGCGTCTGCTGACGATCGAGCTCCCGGCCGATCAGGGCGGCGATGGCGGGGTCGCTGCTGGCCAGAGGGGCGTCGATGGAATCCGCCATGGGGAGCCGTGCGGGGATGCCCGATCGTAGGCAACGCCGTGGCAGGAGGCATGGCATAAAAAAAGGAGCCGAAGCTCCCTTGTGTGAACGCGCCTGGAGAGATTCGAACTCCCGACCCTCTGATCCGTAGTCAGATGCTCTAATCCGCTGAGCTACAAGCGCCTGAGATGGGCCTGACACGCGAGAGAGCCGGAGCTCGCTCTGGTGTTCGGCTTTGCCATTCTCACCGCACGGGGGTGCCATCCGTCAACCACCGGCCCAGAGGAAGGGAGGGCATGATCGGAGCAGAACCCGCGCCGTCCCCCATGCCGATCCGCTGGTACGGCCCTGCCGATCCCGACGATCCGACGTACCGCCACTTCGACAGGATCGTCAACCTCACCCTGCACGCCGCCCTTTTCGCAGCGATCAACAGCGGCCTGTGGGTGATCCAGGGCATCCGTCATCCCTGGCATCATCTCGATCGCCTCACCCTGGTCTGGGCGGTGCTGCTGGTGATCCATGGCAGCGTGGTGGTCCTGCTCCGGCCGCGGCCGGATTCACCCAGCGCGCCATGAGCCTCGCCGCCCACGATCTCGAGGAGCTCACCCGTTCCCTCGCCGAGCGTCTCTATCTCGACGTTGCGGGCTGGCACCTCTATCTCGGCGACGCCAGGCTGGCCGAAACTCTGGCGGTGGAATGCGCCGGCCGGCTGGAGCAGGGAGCCGCTGTGGCAGCCCGCCAGGCCCTGGAGGCGGTGCAGGTCCCGATTGGAGGTGGCGCCACACGACTTCCCCTGGCCCGCCTGATTCCTTCGGGTCAGCTGCGCGACCTTGAGGAAGCGCTGGAGCCGTTCTGCTGAGCCCTGCTGCCGATAGGGTACCCATCGTTGCGGCGGACCTGTGCTCATCATTGAGGTCACCAACGCACGCGACGTGGTTCGCCAACGCATCGGTCGCCTGGGCGGTCGCCTGATCGGCAAGGTGGTGGATGCCGAGGCCCAGGTGGAGAAGGCCCTGATCCAGGAACTCGAAACGGCATTCCGCGATTTCGGCATCGAGGCCCGCATCTTCTCGGTGGACGGCCCAGCGATGCTGGGGCGCTCCCACCTGGAAGTTCCGGTGCATGTGCGGGAGGAACGGGAGATCCGGCTGAGCTGACGGCTCAGGCCCGCCCCGGCAGCCGGCGCTGCAGGGTCGCCAGAATTTCCCTCGCCTCGGGAACACCCGCGACCGAGGCCCCCAGGCCGTAGACGGCCGTGCCGATGGCGCTGGCCAGACCACAGCGGAGCAGCAGGCCCAGCAGGCCCGCAGGCCATACCACCCGTTCGGCCACGACCCAGGCGGCTGCCCCACCCAGCACGGCCGCCCCGAGCAGGAGCCCGGTATCCCTGGTCCAGTCGCGAAGGGGCAACACCCCTAGCTGAGCCCGCAGAGCGAGCAACAGCCCCACGGTGGTGATCAGGTTGACGGCCACGGTGGCCAGCACCAGTCCGGCCGGACCGGCATTGAAGAGCGGCAGCTGCAGGCCCCAGCCCGGGGTCGGTCCGCCGGTGAAGGCCCAGCAGAACACTGCATTGAGCCCGATTCCCGCCACCGACCAGCGGAACGGGGTGTTGGCATCGCCCAGGGCATAGAACACCCGCACCAGCACATCCCTGGCCAGGTAGGCCGGCATGCCGAGGCCATAGGCCATCAGCAGCTGACCCACAAGATCGGCGGCGCTGCGGTCGAAGGCTCCGCGCTGGTAGATCAGGGCCACGATCGGGCCCGCCAGAGCCACCATCAGCGCCCCGAGGGGCAGCATGCTGGCGTTGGAGAGCATCAAGCCCTGGCGGATGCGAGACACCAGCTCCGGCCGGTCCTCGGGAGCCGTGAGCCGGGCGTACACGGGCAGGAGCGGCACCAGAAGGGCATTGGAGATCAGCCCCAGAGGTGTCTGGACCAGCAGGTTGGCGTAGCCCAGGCCCGCTGCCGCCGCCGGCATTCCCGAGGCGAAGAACAGGGACACGAAAACATTGATCTGCAGCATCCCGGACGAGAGGGTCGCCGGACCCATCACCTTCAGCACCTCGCGCACGCCGGAATCGCGCCAGTCCCAGACCAGCTTCAGCTTGTTGAGCCCCTCCTTGGCCAGGGCCGGCAACTGGATCAGCCACTGGAGGATCGCTCCCACCGTGGTGCTGGCCGCCAGCACGATCCCCCCCACGACCGCGGCGGAAGGCTGGGTGATGCCGCTGCCCAGCTGCCACCAGAGCAGACCGATGCCACCGATCACCGCCACGCTGGAGAGCAGTGGGCTCACAGAGGGCAGCCAGTACACATCGGCGGCATTGAGGGCCCCGAAGCCCAGTCCGATCAGTCCGGCGAACAGGGCCATCGGCGCCATCCAGCGCAGCTGCAGCACCGCGATCCGGTGGCGTTCGGCATCGAGAGCCGGCCCCACGAGGTCGATCAGCGGATCGGCGAACAGCACCAGAACAACGGTCACGGCGATCAGGCCGGCCCCCACGATCGTGTTGATCGCCGCCAGCACATGGGCGCTCTCCTCGCGGGGGCGCCGGGCCAGCACGCTCACCATGGCGCTGTGGAACGGACCGTTGATGCCGCCGAGCAGGATCAGCAGGAAGCCCGGCAGCACGTAGGCGTAGTTGTAGGCGTCGTAGGCGGCGCCAACCCCGAAAGCGGCGGCGATCACCTGCTGGCGCACCAGACCCGCCACCTTGCTCAGGGCGGTGGCGACGGCCACGATCAGCGCGATGCGCCGCAGGGAGCGGGCCTGCGGGTTCGCCGGGGAATTCGCCATCGGGCGGGGCGCGGGGCCGATCGGAACGCACGGCAGTATGGCCGCCGCCGCCGCCTCAGCCCCGTGAGCTCCCGCACCCTGCCTGCGGTCCCCGCCGCCCCGGTCACCGTGCGGCCGGCAGGAACGCTGGTGGAAGGGGTGCTGCAGCGCCGCTACAAGCGGTTCCTGGCGGACGTGGAGTTGGCCGACGGCACGGTGGTGACGGCCCATTGCCCCAACACCGGCCCGATGACGGGCGTGCTGCATCCAGGCGGCCGGGTGCGGCTGCGTCCCAGCGTCTCCCCCACCCGCAAGCTGGCCTGGACGTGGGAACAGGCCGAGGTACCCGGAGCCGACGGAGCACCGGTATGGGTGGGAGTCGACACCTCCCTGCCCAACCGTCTGGTGCGGGCCACGATCGAGGCCGGCTGCCTCGAACCGTGGCTGGGGCCGATCGGCGAGATCCGGGCCGAGGTTCCCTACGGAGTGGATCGCCGCAGCCGCATCGACCTGCTGCTCACCCCGGCGGAAGGGGCCGCGGATCCGCGGCCGATCTGGCTGGAGGTGAAGAACACCACCTGGACCCAGGGCAGCCTGGCCCTGTTCCCGGACACCGTCACCGAACGGGGCCAGAAGCATCTGGAGGAGCTCACCGCCCTGGTGCCCGGAGCCCGGGCCGTGCTGCTGCCCTGCCTGAGCCGGGGGGATGTGGACCGCTTCGCCCCCGGCGATGCGGCCGATCCCCGCTACGGGGAGCTGTTCCGCGCCGCCCGGGCGGCGGGGGTGGAGGTGCTGCCCTGCCGCTACGGATTCGACACCGGCGCGGTGCAGTGGCTCGGGGCGGCGGAGGTGCTGGATCGCCCGCCGACCGCGGAGGCCCCATAGAGTCGGCTCAGACCGAACTTGACGCCGTGGATACCCGGGCCTTCAAGCGCTCCCTGCACCATTCGGAGCGCTACAACCGCCGCGGCTTCGGCCTGGGTGAGGAGGTGGCCGGGAGTCTGCAGACGGCCTACCAGAGCGACCTGATCGCCAGCCTGCGCACCAACGGCTACGAACTGCGGGAGGGGCGACTCACGGTGCGTCTGGCGGAGGCCTTCGGCTTCTGCTGGGGGGTGGAGCGGGCGGTGGCCATGGCCTACGAGACCCGCCGTCATTACCCGAGCGAGCGGATCTGGATCACCAACGAGATCATCCACAACCCCTCGGTGAACGCCCATCTGCGCGAGATGGACGTGCGTTTCATCCCCGTCGACGGCGGCGTGAAGGACTTCTCTGAGGTGGCCGGCGGTGATGTGGTGATCCTGCCGGCCTTCGGGGCCACGGTGCAAGAGATGCAGCTGCTCAACGAGCGCGGCTGCCACATCGTCGACACCACCTGCCCGTGGGTGTCGAAGGTGTGGAACACCGTGGAGAAGCACAAGAAGCAGGCCTTCACCTCGATCATCCACGGCAAGGTGAAGCACGAGGAAACCCTCGCCACCAGCTCGTTTGCGGGCACCTACCTGGTGGTGCTGGATCTGGCCGAAGCCCAGATGGTCTGCGACTACATCCTCGGCAAGGGCGACCGGGAGAGCTTCATCGCCCGCTTCGCCAAGGCCAGCTCCCCCGGCTTCGATCCCGACCGCGACCTGCTGCGGCTGGGTGTGGCCAACCAGACCACCATGCTCAAGAGCGAGACCGAGGAGATCGGCCGGATGTTCGAGCGCACGATGCTGAAGCGCTTCGGCCCCACGGAGCTGAACGAGCACTTCCTGGCCTTCAACACGATCTGCGACGCCACCCAGGAGCGCCAGGACGCCATGTTCTCGCTGGTGGACGAACCTCTCGACCTGCTGGTGGTGATCGGCGGGTACAACTCCTCGAACACCACCCATCTGCAGGAGATCGCCGTGAGCCGAGGCATCCGCTCCTTCCACATCGACACGCCGGAGCGGATCGGGCCGGGCAACCGCATCGAGCACAAGCCCCTGGGCGCGGAACTGGTGGTGGAGGAACCGTTCCTGCCGCAGGGTCCGATCCGGGTGGGCATCACATCCGGTGCCTCCACGCCGGATCGGGTGGTGGAAGACGTGATCCGGCTGCTGATCGAGCTGAGCACCGGCTGACCCAGACCCCTGCGCTGGCACATCCAATCCAGGGGATGGCTCCCTTCGCTTTAGATTTCCCACTGAATCGATCGCCCTCCAGCGGGCGGTGGAGCCCGGACCCGCCACGGGCGATGATCGTCAGAGGAGTTCCGTCATTGCCGCTTCCGGTCTCCCCTCCCGTTTCCCCCCGCCGTTCCCCCGCACTGACCCCCAGCAGCCCGACGACGACGGAGGAGCCGACACCCGTGCTTCGCCACAGCGATGATCCGCGCGTACGGCGCTACTTCAGCCATTTCGCCGACCTGATGGAGATGCGGGCCCCTGCCCCGGTGGTGTCGGCCTATCTCGATCGTCATGAGGGTTGGTTCCGCCGCTGCGCCGCGCCGATGGCAGTGAACCCCCTGGGCGCCGACGGCTACGTGCTCACCCTCGGCCGCTTCGGCAACTTCGGCTTCGAGGTGGAGCCCACCATCGGGCTCGAACTGCTGCCGGAGCAGGAGGGGGTCTACCGGATCGCCACCGTGCCGGTACCCGAAGCCGACTTGGGCCTGCAGGAGCTCTACGACGTGGTCTTCAACGCCTCCCTGCGGCTCGATGATGCGGCGGGGGCCGAGGAGCCTGGACAGGAGGAGATCTCCCGGGAGGAGGTGGACCGGCTGATGGCCCACACCCTGGTGCGCTGGGAGCTGGACCTGGCGGTCTGGATCCGTCTGCCGGGCATGATCACCCTGCTGCCGGAAACCCTGGTGCAGACCAGCGGCGACCGGCTGCTGCGGCAGATCGTGCGTCAGATCTCACGACGCCTCACCTGGAAGGTGCAGGAAGACTTCCATGCCAGCCACGGCATCCCCTGCCCTCCTCGGCGCCGGGCCCGCTTCTGACCTCCCGGGGGAGGAGAGGCTGGAAGCAGGGAATTCTCAGCCGCCGGTGATGATCTTGTTCACGATCTGCATGCCGCTGACGGCCTGCCAGAGGAACAGCGTCATCAGGGACATGTTCAGGCCCACATGCACCTTCCGGGCCACCAGATTCCCCTGCTGCATCAGGGGCGAGAGGGCGGCGGCCAGAGCCACCAGTGCCGTCATGGCCAGGCCCACCAGCAGGTGCGGACCAACGAACAGCTTGCCGTTGTTCGACCAGGTGACGGCGAGGCCGCCGATGCAGCCCAGCACCATCAGGGCCAGCACCCCGCTGCCAAACAGATAGTGGCGTCGGGCGAACTGCCCCTTGATCAGCTCTTTGCGGGTCTCGGCATCGGCAGTGCGCGTCTTCTTCGCCTTGATCCCAAGCACCATGGCGTAGGCCGAGAGGCCCAGCAGCACCCACATCAGCACGGGGTGCACCAGGCTCAGGGCGAGGGGCAGGGGGAAGGGAGCGGCTTCGGCCATGGAGGGAGAACACGGTGCCGGGCCGGGGCCGCGGCGGGCGCTGCGAAGCTACAACCGCCGCGGCGCGTCAGTGGAGGAAGTGCCGCCGGCCGGTCACCACCATCGCCATCCCCAGCTCGTCGCAGGCCCGGATCGAATCGGCGTCCCGCACGCTGCCGCCCGGGTGGATCACGGCGGTGATGCCGTGGCTGGCGGCCAGCCGCACCGTGTCGTCGAAGGGAAAGAAACCGTCGCTGGCCAGCACGGCGCCACGGGCTGCCTCGCCCGCGGCGGCCAGGGCCAGCTGGGCCGAACCGACCCGGTTGGTCTGGCCGGCGCCGATGCCCAGGCTCACCCCGCCTTTGGCTACCACGATGGCGTTGGAGCGAACGTGCCGCACCAGCTGCCAGGCGAAGCTCAGGTCGCGGAGTTCCTGCTCGCCCGGGGCCCGCTGACTGGGCACCTGCCAATCCCCGGGTTCGATCGGCCGGTCGTCGGACTCCTGCACCAGCACACCGCCGAGGATGCTGCGCAGCTGGCGGCGGGCGGCCCGCTCAATCGCCGCGGGCGCCAGCTCCAGCAGCCGCAGGTTGGTCTTGGCCGCCAGGCGCTCGCGGGCAGCCGGCAGGAAGGCGGGGGCCACCACGCACTCCAGGAACAGGCCGGCCAGGTGCTCGGCAGCGTCGCCGTCCACGGGCCCGTTGAGGGCGACGATGCCGCCGAAGGCCGAGACCCGGTCGGCGTCGAGGGCCCGCAGCAGGGCATCGGCGCTGCTGGTGCCGGTGGCCACGCCGCAGGGGTTGGTGTGCTTGATCACCACCGCGGCCGGTGTCGCTCCCGGGAAGGAGGCATCGCCGTAGCCGAACTCGCGCACGGTGGCCAGGGCCGCCTCTAAGTCGAGCAGGTTGTTGTAACTGAGTTCCTTGCCCTGCAGTTGGTGGGCCGCGCCCCAGCCGGCGCCGGGCTCGGAATGCCAGGTGGCGCCTTGGTGGGGGTTTTCGCCATAGCGGAGGGTCTGACGGGCAGGCAGCTCCAGCGTCAGCGGGGCGGCGGCCACGGCCACGTCCTCGCGGGCGGCCTCACTGGTGGCCTCCCGGGCCAGGCGCTCCTCAATCCAGCGCTGGATGGCGCCGTCATAGGCCGCGGTGTGGGCGAAGGCCGCCAGGGCCAGCCGGCGGCGCAGGGCCCCGTCCACCGCACCGGCCTCGAGGGCTGCGAGGAAGCCGGCGTACTGAACCGGATCGGTGAGCACCGCCACGTCGGCGTGGTTCTTGGCGGCAGCCCGCACCATCGCCGGGCCGCCGATGTCGATGTTCTCGATCGCGGTCTCCCAGCTCACCTGGGGATCGGCCACGGTGCGGCGGAAGGGATAGAGATTCACCACCACCACATCGATCGGATCGATGCCCTGGGCCTCCAGATCCGCCCGGTGGGAGGGATCGTCGCGGCGGGCCAGGATCCCGCCATGGATGCGGGGGTGCAGCGTCTTGACCCGACCTCCCAGGATCTCCGGGGCCCCGGTATGGTCAGCCACCCGGGTGACCGGCAGGCCCGCGGCGGCCAGGACGGCGGCGGTACCGCCGCTGGAGAGCAGCCGATAGCCATGACGCAGCAGGCCCGAAGCCAGGGGCACCAACCCCTCCTTGTCGGACACGCTGAGGAGAGCCGTGGGCGCCATGGGACGGCAGGGGGTCGGTTCGGA
Organism: Cyanobacteriota bacterium; assembly: GCA_046342315.1. Lineage (GTDB taxonomy): Bacteria > Cyanobacteriota > Cyanobacteriia > PCC-6307 > Cyanobiaceae > Cyanobium. Next base: position 23,239 of record JBKDPV010000011.1, on the reverse strand, counting down.
CGCCAACCTACGCAGCAGCAGCACCCTCTCCCTTGAGCATGCCCTTGAGCCAGCCTCCCCATCCAGCCCCGTCCGGCCTGCCCGGCGAGGAGGAGGCCCTGTGCCTGGGTCCGGTGAACGCGTCGCGGCGGCTGGTGCTGCTGCACGGCTGGGGCGCCGATGCCGACGACCTGCTCGATCTGGGAGAAGCCCTCATGGTCAGCCCCGCCAGCGGCGACGTGTCGCTGGTGTCGCTGCGGGCGCCACTGTCGCACCCCGGGGGCAGCGGCCGGCAGTGGTATGACCTGTTGCCGGCACCGGCCTGGGACCAGCTACCGGAAGCCCGTTCAGCCCTGCGGAAGCGCCTGTTGCACCTGGCCAACAGTGTGCCGCTGGAGCGCACAGCCCTTCTGGGGTTCTCGCAGGGAGCTGCGATGGCCCTGGATGTGGGCACGCATGAGAGCGGACCGCTGCCCCTGGCGGCCCTGATCGCCTGCAGCGGCTACCCACACCCCGACTGGCATCCGGGACGATCCACCACGCGGATCCTGCTGACGCACGGCGAGCAGGATCCGATGGTGGCTCCCGGCGCCAGCTCCGAAGTGGAGCGGGCCCTCCATGCGGCAGGTGGATCGGTGCAGCGGCTCACGTTCCCCGGTGGCCATGGCATCGATCCCGCCCTGCTGCCCACCCTGCGCTCCTTCCTGGAGGAAGGCTGGGCGAAGTGAGCAGGCACCCTCAGCGCAGCTCAGACGAAGGCGTACTCGTACTCCTCCATCTCCTCCCAGTCGTCGGCGGCAAGGGCCTCGAGACCCTCAAACAGCACCTCCTCACCGATCTGGTCGACGATTGCCCGCAGGGAGGGGAAGAGGAAATGGTTCTCCTCGGCGTACTGGGCACTGAACAGACCCTTCTCGCCCCAGAAGAAGCGATCGGTGGTGTGCTCGTTGCGGCGGACGTTCAGGATCGCAGGTGCCACGAGGTCGGACTCGGCGATGTAGCGACGGGCCGCGGTGACCGGCTTGTGGGAGCCGGTTTCGAGGTTGTAGGTGGGCACGTGGGCGAGGACACGCTGGCCGGCAAGACGACGGCGGCTGATCCGCTTGCGCTTCTTGGACATGGAACGGCTCCCGAGGCGGGAGGAAAGGAGAGGGTGAGGAAGGGAAGACAGGAGCTGTTCCGGTGGCGGGCCCACCAGAACAGCCCATCCGGATCCCCCGGCACCGGGCCGGGGCGATCGACGCCCATACAACTGTCGTCCGGCCGGCAGGGGGTGTCGGATCGGGCAACGTGGTGCCAGCCAAGGGAGGCACCGGAGCAGGGTGGGTCGACGCGGTACGCAACCCCCACTGCTGTAGCCTTGGTTGACGTTGAAGCGCAACCTCGGCCATTGCCACTGCGACAAACCGCCCTGAAGCGGAGATCCAGGTAGTGGTCGATACCAAGAGCTTAAAGCTTTTTTTCGGAATTCCCACCACGCTCCCGAAAGATTCTGGTATTCCTCCAGCAGGGAGCGACCTCCAGAGGTGTTGATGCCAGTCTCCGAGCGGTTTCTGGCCCTGCTTGGCTTTCAGCTCGGCCAGTTCGCCGACTGTCCGCGCATCCGCTCGCTGGTGGTCTACGTCACCCATGCCGGACACGACGGCCAGCCCAGCCTTGTGCCCGTCGGCCACTGGCCCGCCGACGGGCGGGCCCTGCCGTCGGTGGATGCCTCCAGCCCCCTCCGCCTCCCCGCCGAGGAACGGCGCTGGCTTCCCCTCCGGGACGGCACCGTGCTGCTGGGCGCCCTGCAGGTGGAAACCACCGGTCCCTCCTGGCCCGAACCCCTCGGCCGCCGCCTCCAGGCCGTCGCCCTGTGCCTCACCGAGGCCCTGCGCCTCGACCATGAGAACCGGCGGCTGACCCGCACGCTGGAGGAACAGGAGGAGAAGCTGCGGCTGCTCGTTCACCAGCTGCGCAACCCCTTGGCCGCGTTGCGCACCTTCGGCCAGCTGCTGCGGCGGCGCCTGGCGCACGACACCGACACCCGCACGCTGGTGGAGGGACTGCTGGCGGAGGAGCGGCAACTGAACCGCTACGTCGACGCCATCAGCGACCTGGCCCAACCCGATGCGCTGCTCGAACCGGGCGACCAGCCGCAGCCGCTGCTGCTGCCACCGCTGCTGAGCGGGCCCGAGGGCCAGTCCCTGGCTGAAGTGGTGGATCCCCTGGTCCAGCGGGCGGCCGCCACCGCCACCCTGCAGAACCGACCCTGGCGGGGACCGGACACAGTGCCCGACTGGCGCGGGGATGCCGGCGCCGTGGCTGAGATCCTGGCCAACCTGCTCGAGAATGCCTTCCGCTACAGCCCCCAGGGCAGCAGCGTGGGCCTGCATGTGGCCAGCGGCGCGGGAGGGACGGCCCTCACCGTGTGGGATGGGGGCCCGCCGATCGATCCGCAGGAGCGGGAAGCGATCTTCGAGCGTGGGGTGCGGGGCAGCAGCGGTGAGGCTGTGCCGGGAACGGGGCTGGGGCTGGCGCTGGCCCGCGACCTTGCCCGGCAGCTCGGGGGCGAACTGGCGCTCGTGATCCCCCCGGCCCGGATAGACGCCGCGCTGCCGGAGAGCGGCAACGCCTTCCGCCTCAGCCTGCCGGCAGGGCCGGAACCGCCGGCCACACTCCCCCCACCCCCATGACCGCAGCCGCGCTCAGCAGGGCAGCAGCATCGGTCCACTCCACGCAGGCGCCATAGCTGTCGCCGCTGTGGCCGCCGAGGCGGCGGCCGAGCCACATCGGCACAGCGAGCGCCGGCACGACACCTGCCCCACCGGCCAGAACCAGCCATGGCCCCACTGCGCCTGCCCAGGCGAGGGTGGCCGCCATCAGCACCAGCAGGAGCAGCGCGGTGGGCCGCAGCTCCCGGGCCAACCCGCTCCAGTGACGCCGATGGAAGGCGGCGGTGCCCTGCGGGCGCAGGTAAGGGAAGCGTGCCATCGCCGGCAGCGGGGCCACCCGACCCCAGACGGCCGCCCAGATCAGCAGCGGTGGCGCCATGGCCCCCAGTGCAGCCAGCCCGGCAGCCCGCAGCAGCAGCAGCACCGCCAGGGCCTGAGCACCCATCGCCCCCACCCGGCTGTCGCCCATGGCCTCCAGGCGGCGCTGCTCGCCCGCCGCCAGCCCATCGGCCGTGTCCATGGCCCCATCCATGTGCAGCCCGCCACTGAGCTGCAGGCCGCCAGCGAGCACCAACGCCACCTGCACCAGCTGGGGCACCCGCCCCTGCAGCAGCCCCCACAGCAGGGCCTGGGGCAGGGCCAGCACCAGGCCGATCCAGGGGGCGAAGCGGGCGATCCGCGCGAAGCGGGGCCGGGGCCACGGCCAGGCGGGCAGGACAGAATAGAAGATCCAGGCGCCGGCCAGGTCCCGCAGCCAGGGTGGGGCGCTCGGTCGGATCATCGCGGCGCGGACATCGGGCGGAATCGAAGAACGGGATGAAGCGCTGGGGCGAGAGGGGGGTGGGACGTGCGCCCTACCGTCGACCCAGCGACAGTGCCTTCCCATCAGCTCAGGTTCCAGTTTCGCCTTCACGATCACGGCGCGCTGCCCCCGCAGCCGGGCCCGCTGCGGCTGCCTGCAGACCCCCCACGGACCTGTGCATACGCCCCGGTTCATGCCGGTGGGGACCGCCGCCACCGTGAAGGGAGTGGCCATCCCCCAGCTGGCGGAGACCGGGGCCGAGATGGTGCTGGCCAATACCTATCACCTCCACCTCCAGCCCGGCGAGGCGGTGGTGGCGGAGGCCGGCGGGCTGCATCGCTTCATGGGCTGGGACGGTCCGCTGCTCACCGATTCCGGCGGTTTCCAGGTGTTCAGCCTCGGCGCCATCAACCGCATCGACGACGAGGGCGTCGTCTTCCGCTCCCCCCGCGACGGCGCCCGCATCCAGCTCACCCCCGAGCGCTCGATGGCGATCCAGATGACCCTGGGCGCCGACGTGGCCATGGCCTTCGACCAGTGCCCCCCCTACCCGGCCAGCGAAGCCGATGTGGCCGCCGCCTGCCGGCGCACCCATGCCTGGCTGGAGCGCTGCGCTGCCGTGCATCAGCGGCCGGACCAGGCCCTGTTCGGCATCGTGCAGGGGGGCTGCTTCCCGGCCCTGCGGGCCGAATCGGCCCGGGCGGTGGCCGGCTTCGACCTGCCGGGCATCGCCGTGGGCGGGGTGAGCGTGGGGGAGCCGGCGGAGGCGATGCACGCCGTGGTTCGCCAGGTGGGCCCGCTGCTGCCGGAGGCGAAACCCCATTACCTGATGGGGGTGGGCAGCCTGCGGGAGATGGCGATCGCGGTGGCGGAGGGCTTCGACCTGTTCGACTGCGTCCTGCCCACGCGGCTCGGCCGCCACGGCACCGCCCTTGTGGGCGGGGAGCGCTGGAACCTCAAGAACGCCCGCTTCCGCCACGACCACACCCCGCTCGATGGCGGCTGTCCCTGCCTGGCCTGCCGCCTGCACAGCCGGGCCTACCTGCACCACCTGATCCGCAGCGGCGAGATGCTCGGGCGCACCCTGCTCAGCCTCCACAACCTCACCACCCTGCTGCGCTTCACCACCGCGATGGCGCAGGCGATCCAGGGCGGCTGTTTTTCAGAGGATTTCGCTCCCTGGGAGCCGGACTCCCCGGCCGCACACACGTGGTAGTTTCCAGGCTTCGCGGTTGCCCGTGTTGCGGCACCGCCCTTCCTGATCGCTCCACCATGGCTCTCTCCCTGCTGGCCGGTTCCATGGCCCACGCCGCCCCTCTGGCCCAGCTGCCCGAGGCCTACCAGGCCTTCGGCCCCCTGGTGGACATCCTGCCGATCATTCCGCTGTTCTTCCTGCTGCTGGCCTTCGTGTGGCAGGCCTCGGTGGGCTTCCGCTGATCGCGGTCGGGCCCTGGCTCAGCGGCGTTCCCGCAACACGGCCCAGAAGAACTCCGGCAGGGCCAGCATGCGCCGCCAGCGGGTGGGCTCCTGGATCAAGCGGTACAGCCATTCGATCTGCAGGGCGCTCATCCATCCGGGCGCCCTTTTTTTGATGCCGGCCCATACGTCGAAACTGCCGCCCACTCCCATCCAGAGCCCATGGCGGCGGCCGGCGAAGCCGTGGATCCAAAGCTCCTGCCGCGGCACCCCCAGGGCCACCAGCACCAGATCGGGATCCAGGGCCAGCAGCTCGCTCTCCAGCCGCGGCCAGTCGGCCTGCTGCTGGTAGCCGTCGACGCTGAACACCAGCTTCAGCGCCGGCAGTTCCTGGCGCAGCCGCAACCGCAGACGCTCCATCACCTCCGGCGAAGCCCCGACCAGGGCAACCGACCAGCCATGGGCGGCCGCATGGTCCAGCAGCCAGCGGGCGGTCTCGATCCCGGGAGAGCGCCGCACCCGACGGCCCTGACGGCCCAGGGCCCAGACCACACCGGCCCCGTCGGGAATCACGAGCTCGGCGGTCTCGATCACCTCCCCCAGCCGGTGATCGGCGCGGGCAGCCATGGTCATCTCCGCGTTCAGGGTGACGATCTGTCCGCCCCCACGCCGATGGAGGGCCAGCGCCTCAGCCTGAACGTCGCAGACGTCGACCCCCACGCCTAACACGCGGGGGCGTAGGGAGGGGGTGGCGGTTGCTTCCATGGGGGGGCCGGGCCTCGGGGGAGAATCTATGGCCCGGCTCCCGGCCGTCCTTGCGACATGAGGCAGGCTCCATGAAGGCTCCCGGCGGCCCCACGGCCAGCTCTTCCACCCGCACCTCCGAGCTTCGCGTCATCAACGGCTCCGATCCGACCTCCGCGATCGCGACCGCAGGGAGCGAGGGTCCGGCAGACCCGATGGCCACCGACTCCCACACGGAAGCACGGACACTGGAGCTGCTGGAGGAGCTTGACCGTCAGATCGAGCGGGTGCTGCTGAGGCGCCAGCATCCGATCACGGGGCTGCTGCCCGCCAGCACCGCCCACACGGTGCACGGCAACTACGGGGACGCCTGGGTGCGCGACTGCGTGTACTCCATCCAGTGCGTCTGGGGGCTCGCCCTGGCCCACCGGCGGCTGAAGGGAGCGTCACGGCAGGCCTTCGAGCGGGAGCAGCAGGTGCTGCAGCTGATGCGCGGCCTGCTCAACGCCATGCTGCGCCAGGCGGGCAAGGTGGAACGGTTCAAGACCAGCCTCGATCGCCTCGACGCGATCCACGCCAAGTTCGACACCGGCACGGGCGAGCCGGTGGTGCCGGATGACGGCTGGGGGCACCTGCAGCTCGACGCCACGGCCCTGTTCCTGCTCCAGCTCGCCCAGCTCACCCGCTCAGGCCTGGTGGTGGTGCAGACCGCCCACGAGCGGGACTTCATCCAGAACCTGGTGTACTACGTGGCCCGGGCCTACCGGGTGGCCGACTACGGCATCTGGGAGCGGGGCGACAAGGGCAACCACGGGTTGCCGGAGCGCAACGCCAGCTCCATCGGCATGGTCAAGGCGGCCCTTGAAGCCCTGGAGGGGCTCGATCTCTACGGCCCCCACGGCGACGGCAGCGCCTGCCTGGTGATCCCCCATGACGCGATCGTGCGGCTCCGGCGCGCCTTGCGCGATCTGCTGCCCCGCGAGTCCGCCAGCAAGGAGGTGGACAGTGCCTGCCTGTCGGTGATCGGCTATCCAGCCTGGGCCGTGGAGGATCCGGACTTGGTGGCCCGCACCCACGCCAAGATCCGCAGGGAGCTGGGCGGAGCCTACGGCTACAAGCGCTTCCGCCGCGATGGCCACCAGACGGTGGTGGAGGACGTGAGCCGCCTTCACTACGAACGCGAGGAACTGGCGGAGTTCGAGCACATCGAGTGCGAGTGGCCGCTGTTCCTGGCCTATGAGGCGATCACGGCCTGCTGCGAGGAGCGCTGGACGGAGGCCCGGCAGTGGCGGCAGCGGCTGGCGGAGGTGAGCGTTGAGGTGGAGGGGGTGGCCCTGCTGCCTGAGCTGTATCTGGTTCCGGAGGACGCGATCGCCGCCGAGCGCCGCAACCCCGGCAGCCAGGTGCGCCTGGCGAACGAGAACGTGCCCCTGCTCTGGACCCAGAGCCTCACCTGGCTCACCGACCTGCTGCTGCACGGCCTGATCCGGCCGGAGGATCTCGACCCCAGCGGCCGGCGGCGACCGGTGGCCCCCGGGGCCCGGGAGGTGCTGGTGGCTCTGGCTCCTGCCAGTGCCTGGATCGCCGCTGAAGTGGAGGCGGCCGGCCTGCCGTCCGACCTGACCCATGAGGCAGGCGCCGAAAGCACCGCCAGCGAGCGGCCCCGGGTGGCGAGCTCGCGCGAGCTGGGACGGCGTCTGGCCACGGTGGGCGCCAACCCCCGCCTCGGGCTCTCCGGCCATCCCCCCGTGCGGATGGAGACCATGGCCACCGCACGCCTCTATCGCCACGGCGACGAACTGATCGCCTTTCTTCCCGCCGCCCTGGAGGAGGACACCTTCTACTTGGCGGATGATCCGGGCACGCTGGTGGATGCCGTGGCCGCGGAGGTGCGGCTGCTGCAGCGCCACTGGCGTGGCCCCGGTTCGCCGCTGCTGGTGGTTCCGATCCCGGAAGGGGCCTACCGCCGCGATCCGGAGGCCTTTCTGGCCCTCGGCCGGCACTTGCACGCCGGATCCCTGGAGGGGGTGCCGGTGCAGCTGGCTCCCCTGGCCGACCTGGTGAGCCAGGCCGGACTGGTGGAACTGCCGCCCCAGGCAGTAGCCGCCTGCCAGCTGTGGCCGGTGCGCCAGACCCTGCTGCCGCCGAGCACCAGCCAACAGCCGCTCACCGCCCGGCAGGAACAGGAACTGGAGGACATCTCCGTGGCCGACCTGGCGGAGCGGCTCTGGCGCAGCAGCTCCCTGCCGGAGCAGGCGGAGGTGCTGGAGCTGCTGGGCCGCCGGCTCGGGCCCAATGCCCGGCTGCAGGGCCCGATGGGCGGAGCGCCCGTGCGGCTGAGGGTGCTGCTGCAGGAGGTCTACCGACGGGGGCTCGTGGAAGCCGACTGGAACGTGGTGCGGCGCGCCGCCGGGGCCATGGGGCTGGTCCATCCCCAGCTGGAGGATGCCCTCACCGATCTGCTGGTGCGCCAGAAGCAGGTGGTGGTGGGCCGGAACTACACCGGCGACTCGCTGATCAGTCAGCCCCAGGGGAGCCGCACGATCGCCGCCATGATCCGCCGCTTCGGCGGCGAGGACGGGCGGGAGTGGATGCTGCAGCAGGAGCTGCTGCTGGCCCTCGACGGTCTGGCCCGCCTGGAGCCCAATCTGCTGAGCGGCAGCCTCACCCTCCAGCTGGGCCAGCTGTTGCTGCTGCTGACCGGTGAGCTGGCCGCCGAGTCGAACCTCAGCCCCAGCGATGCCTTCGAAGCCCTCTGCGCCGAGCCGCCCCACCGCATCCGGCGCCGGCTGCGGGCCGTGCTGGCCGACGTGGAGCACGCCCGGGCAGCGCTGCAGCGCAAGGAGCAGCTGCATCTGCGCGGCCGCGTGCGTTGGGAGGTTCCCGATCCCCTCCAGGAGCTGCCCCGATCCGGAGGCTGGTTGCAGCACCGGATGCGCCTGGGGGCTCTGGGGCGGGTACCACGCGATTTCTATCCCGGCATCTGGGATCTTCTCCACCACTGCCGCGGCATCGTGATCGGCGACAAGCTGGAGCGGCGCAACCGGTTGGAGAGTGCTCCACTGCTGAGCGAGAAGACCCCGGGCGAGCGCAACTTCGCCTCGCTGGTGGAGCACCTGCTCGGCAAGATCGAAGCGCCGGAATACCGGCAGCTCTGCACCGAGACCCTGCTCACCCTGATGGCCTTCGTGGCCGCCAACCCCGAGGTGCGCTTCGACGACGACCTGGCGCTTGATGTGGTGATCGGCCATGCCGTGCGCGTGGGCTGGCAGGAGCGCCATCCGCAGGTGGCAGAGGCGGAGTACGGGTTGCACAAATCAGAAGCCTGGGACCTCTTCTACCGCTCCTCACCGGCAGAGTGCCGGCGCTGGCAGCTCAAAGCCCTGCAGCAGCTGAGCGACAGCGAGCCCACGAGCCTCGAGCCCGTTCCGCTGCCGCGATAACGGGCAACGCGGGCCGGAGGAGGGATCAGATCGGCGCCTCGAGCGTCATGCAGAGATTCGGCTGCTCAACGCACTGTTCGATCAGATCGGCCAACAGCAGGGCGCGGGAGGCCTGAAGGCCGTCCACGGCAGGGGTTTCCTCACCGCGCACGCACTGGAGGAAATGCTCCAGCTCCGCATAGAGAGGCTCGATCGAAGTGGTACTCACCTCTTCGATGAAGCCGTCGTTGCGATACACCAGTTCGCCGTGATCGGCGCTGACCGAGCCATGGGAGCGGCGGTGAATGCGAAGGTTGCGATTGAGGAAATCCGTTTCCATCATGCTGCTGCGGCAATGGGCATCCAGGCTGCGGATCTTGCGGTGGGCCATCTTGCTGGCCGTGAGGCTGGCCACCACCCCGTTGGCGAAGGCGAGGGTGGCGTTCACGTAATCGATCGGGCCCTCGGCACTGCGGCCACCGGCCGCGGCCAGGCGCACCACGGGAGCGGCCGCCAGTTCCAGCACCAGGTCGATGTCGTGGATCATCAGATCCAGCACCACCGACACATCGTTGGCGCGATCGGCGTTGGGGCTATGGCGGCGGGCCTCCAGCACCACGATCTCCTCACCGGCCACCACCTTCAGCAATTCGCGGAAGGCGGGGTTGAAGCGCTCGATATGTCCCACCTGCAGCAGCACCCCGGTGGCTTCCGCCGCACGGATCAATTCGGCAGCCTCCTCCTGGGTGGCGGCGATCGGTTTCTCGATCAGCACATGGACGCCGGCTTCCAGGCAGGCCATGCCCACACGGTGGTGGAGCAGGGTGGGAACGGCGATGCACACCGCCTCCACCGAGGCCAGCAACTCGCGGTAGTCAGCGAACCAGCGGCAGTTGAACTGCTCCACCGCCAGCCGCCCCCGGGTCTCATCGGGATCGGCGACCCCCACCAGCTCGGCATCCCGGAGCAGGCTGAGGACCCGGGCGTGATGCCAACCCATGTTGCCGATGCCGATGACCCCCACGCGAACAGGGTTCATGGCAACGGCATCGCGGTTCCGGGAATTATCGACGATCAGGCCCCCTCGTCGGAGAGGGGAACGATGCGGACCCGTTCGATGCGGGGGCCGTCCATCACCAGCACGCTGAAGCGGAACTGCTTCCAGCGCAAACCCTCCCCGGGGGCCGGGATGTGCTGGAGCCGCTCCAGCAGAAAGCCTGCCAGGGTGTGATGGCCCTCGGCCTCCGGCAGCCGCAGACCCAGGCGCCGGTTGAGTTCGAAGATCTCCAGATCGCCCGCGGCCGACCAGCCGCCCTCCACCAGCGGCAGCAGTTCACCGGCGGTTTCGAGCGGATCCTCCTCTTCACCCACGATCTCGTTGGTGAGATCGGCCACGGTCACCAGACCCTCGGTGCCGCCGTGCTCATCGACAACGACCAGCAGAGGCTGGCCACTGCGGATCAGGGGCAGCAGATCAGCCAGGGAGGTGCTCTCCTGCACCCTGGCCACCGGCACCACGTAGGGCTCCAGTGGGGTGTCCGGCGCGAGAAGTCCCCGGGCGATCGGCTCGGCCAGGCGGCGCAGGTCGAGCATGCCCCGCACGTCGTCGAGGGAGGCGCCGATCACCGGGAAGCGGGCGTGCTGGCTGGCATGCACCTCTTCCATCATCCGGCCGAAGGTTACCTCGATTGGCAGGGTGACCATGCCGGATCTGGGCACCATCACCTCGCGCACCAGGGTGTCCCGCAGCGAGAACACCCCTTCGAGAATGCTGCGCTCATCGGGCATCAGGCCGGTGACGCCGCCGCTCTCGATCAGGGTCTCCAGCTCGCCGGCGGAGAGCACCGGCACCAGTTCATCCCAGTTGCGGGGCAGGCCCACCAGTCGCAACACAACCCCGGTGACGTTCTCGATCACCAGCAGCAACGGCGCCAGGGTGCGGGTGAGGGATTCGAGCAGCGGGGCCAGCTGCAGGGCGGAGGCTTCCGGGCGGTGCAACACCCAGGCCTTGGGCAGCAGACCACCGATCAGGGTGGCCAACAGCACCAGAACCAGAAACACCAGCCCATCGACAAACGCCATCGACGGCCATCCCTCTCCGCCTCCGGGGAGAGTCGCCACCAGCTGATGGGCCAGTCCCCGGCCGATCCACCCGATCGCCAGCAGGGCCAGCACCGCACCGAGCTGGGTGGCCACCAGCACCCGGCGCAGCCGCTGCTGCAGGCGTCCCACGGAACGGGCACCGGGCTCGTCGTTCTCCTGCAGCTCCTGCACGCGGCTGGGCCTGAGGCGGATCAGGGCGAATTCCCCGGCTGCGAAGAAGGCCATCAGGGCCAGCAGGGTGGCCAGGGCGAGGAACCGCATCCGTCCGAGCACGTGGACTCAGGATAGGGACGGCATCCCATCCCCTAGGGCAGGAGGAAGGAAGCGATGGGGGTCGTGGGGATCGAACCCACCTAAGGCGGATTATGAGTCCGCTGCATTCACCAGATTGCTAGACCCCCGCCGGACCCCAGTCTCACCAGAGGCCGCGTGAAGACGGAGGATAGGGGCTTGGGGTACCGATGCCGTAACCCCCATCGGAGGGGAGGGCAGAGCCGCCAAGGCTGCTGCCGAAAACGTTGGGCAGATCACCCGTGCGCAGCGGCACGATCGGACTCTGATCCTGGAGCAGCACCTTCGCCGTGTTCTCGATGGCGCTGCCGTCCCAGACGATCGTCTGATCGGGGAAGCCCAGCCCCATCACCCGGGTGCCATCGCCGCCGCCCATGGCGATACCGAAGAAATCGGTGATCTGGTGGGTGAGGTCGACGCCGCGGGCGTAGGGAGAGGTCCAGGCGTAGAACTGCCGATTGAGCAGTTCGGGCACGGTGGTGACCACACCGCAGCGGGTGACCTCCACCGGAGCTGGCGGTGGGCCGGAGGCGGCCAGCGGCGGGGCCTCCAGGGTGGTGGTGCAGAGCACGGGACCCGCCTGCAGGGGCCGGGGGCAGGCCAGGATGGCCAAGGCGACGCAGGCCCCCTGGGCCAGCAAGGGGCGCCAGGGGACGGCCGAGAGGAGACGGGGCATCACAGCAGCGGCAGCGACCGACGGAGCCAGGTGGGACGCAAACTAGCCACCGCAGGCCCCGGCCACCACGTCGCCCCCCGCCCCGATGGTTCTTCCGCCTACCGATCTAGCCACACGACGCTCCACCCTGCTGGAGCTGCTGGCCGAGCGGGCCTACCGGCACGGCAGCTTCACCCTCGCTTCGGGCCGCACCAGCCACCACTACGTGAACTGCAAGCCGGTGAGCCTCAGCGGCCCGGGGCTGGCCCTGCTGGGCAGCCAGTTGCTGGCGCTGGTGGAAACCGAGGCGGTGGCCGTGGCCGGGCTGACCCTGGGGGCCGATCCGCTGGTGAGTGCGGTGGCGATGCAGGCCGCCCTGGAGGGCCGCTCCCTCGATGCCCTGATCGTGCGCAAGGAGGCCAAGGGTCATGGCACCGGGGCCTGGCTGGAGGGCCCCCTGCCGCCGGCCGGCAGCCGCATCACGGTGCTGGAAGACGTGGTGACCACCGGCGGCTCGGCCTTGAAGGCTGTGACGCAGCTGCGCGAGGCCGGCTACCTGATTGAGCGTGTGGCGGCGATCGTCGACCGCCAGGAAGGGGGGCGGGAGGCGATGGAGGCGGCGGGCCTCGATCTGCAGAGCCTGTTCCTGCTTGAGGAGGTGGCGGAGCGCTCCGCCGCCCGGGAGGGGCGCTGATGACCACCTCCACCCCTGCCGAAGGAGCTCCCTGGGGCTGGCGGCCCGCCGTCCCTTCCTTGCTGGAGCGTCCGGCCGCCGTGCTGCGCCTGGAGGGTCCGGACACCCTGCGGGTCCTCCACGGCCAGACCAGCCAGGCCCTGGCGCTGGCGCGACCAGGTGAACGGCTGGCCACCTGCTGCATCAGCCCCACGGCCCGCCTGCGGGCCTTGGCCCAGGTGCTGGTGGATGACCAGGGGGCCTGGCTGCTGGTGGAAGCCGGCGACGCCGCTGCGGTGCACACCGCCCTCGATCGGGTGCTGTTTCCCGCCGATGCGGTGCGCCTGGGCTCCCCGGAGGCCGTGCGCAGCCTGGAGGTTCTGGGCCCCGCCGGCACGGGCGAGAACGCTCCGGGGGATCCCGGATCCTGGGAAAATCTGGACGACGACAGCGGCTGGCGGCTGGACGACGGCCGGCGGCTGCTCCGGGAACCTGCCGGGGTGCCGGCCTTGTTGCCGGCCGAGCTGGCGAAACTCCCCGCACTCGGCGCCGAAGAAGCCGAGCGCTGGCGGATCCAGCTGGGCATGCCGTCGGTGCCGGCAGAGATCAACGAGGAGGTGAACCCTTTCGAACTGGGGCTGGCGGACCGGGTGCGGCTCGACAAGGGCTGCTACGTGGGCCAGGAGACCCTCGCGAAGCTGGCCACCTATGACGGCGTGAAGCAGCAGCTCCGCCGCTGGTTTCTCGCCGACCTGGATGGGACCCTGATCGCACCGGTGCCCGGCATGGTGCTGCGCGATGGGGAAGGCGGGCGCGCCGGCACGGTGAGCTCAATCCTGCGGCTGGAGCATGCCACCCACGGATGGGGCGGCTGGATCGGCCTGGCCTTGGTGCGCCGAGGCGCCCTGGAGATCGCTCGGCTGCGGGCCGGTGAGGAGGGGCCCGAAGTCAGCCTCTCACTGCCCGAGCGCTTCGTCGCCCCCCCGGTGGGCGCCGGGGGCCAGGGGAGCACTCAGGCCCGGTCCTGATCCAGAAGCCAGCGGGCCACCGCCCAGGTGGCCAGGCAATCGTCGTGGTTGTAGAGGAAGATCCGCCGCAGCTGCTCGGCGCCGGCCCGCCGGCCCGGGCGGCGCGGGCCAGCCTCGGCGTCGTGGCACCAACGACGCCACTGCCGCCACCACAGCAGGCAGCGGGCCCCATCGACGCCGCGCTGCCGCCAGCGGAAGCCCAGCCAGCCGGCCACGGCCTTGAGCCCGTAGCTGTTCACCGGCAGCAGCCAGTGGCGCCGCAGCCGCACGTGCACATCGATCAGCCGAACTTTGAGCCCGGCCCGCTCCGCCTCGGACGCGCCCTGCCGCTCCGCCAGTCGCAGCAGGCCAAGGGCTTCGGTCTCGCCCCAGTGGAGCAGCGGCCAGTCGGGGTAGCGGGCCAGCAGGCGCCGCAGCCGGGCCCACAGCCGCGCCTCACCGTGCTCCTGCAGGGCCAGCAGCGGCTGGTAGCGGCCGGGATCCTCCGCCGCCGTGGGCCAGTGCCCGGCGGGATCGCGGGGAAGGATCAGCAGGCCATGGAGGAAATCGTCGCGGGCGTCGGGATCCGACTCGATGTCGTAGAGCAGCACCCCAGGAGCCGTCGCCAGCTCCGGCAACGCCGGGCCCCTGGCCTCCGGACGCCGCAGCGCCAGGCCCTGCTGCTGCACCCGGGCCTGGGCCACCAGCTGGGGAGCCACCTCGCGATGCTGCTCGCCGTGCACCGCCAGCGCCTCCGCCAGGGCGGCGGGATCGGCGGCGGCCAGCTGGGGCAGGCTGTCGATGCCGAGGGCCACCAGCAGCTCCCGGCGGCGGCCGCCGATGCCGCTCACCTCGCTGAGATGGCCCTCCGCCGCGGCCTCGGCGTCGCAGATCCCCCGCCAGCAGCAGAGGGTGCACTTCTTGCGGTCGCTGGTGAGCGGCGGCGGCGAGGAGCGCGCCAGGTCGGCCGCGAGGCGCTGGAGGGCCTCATCGAGCTGGCGCTGCAGACTCCCCCCCAGGGCGAGCCGTTCCCGTTCCAGGCCGCGGCCCGCCCCGGCCACCACCAGCCCATGGGACACCTCCGCCCCCTGGTGCTCCGCCAGCAGGCGCCCCCACAGCATCAGCTGCAGGCGGTGTTCACGGGTGAGGTTGCGGCCCTGGCGGGCCAGCACCGGGCGATAGGCATGGGCCCCCCAGCGGCTGCTGCCCTCCACCCGCTCCAGCAGCGGCGGATGGGCTTCCAGCTTCAGCCCCTCGGGTCCGCGGCCCCGCAGGCGCAGCCCCACCACACCGGCCGCGCCGGCGGCGGCGGCGGGCTCGCCATGCCCCGGCCTCTCCGGGAGCAGGGTCTGGAAGCCCCGCAGCTGGTCGTCGAGGGCCAAGGCGCGATGGGCGCTCCACTGCCGCTGAAGCGGCGAACCGTGGCGATCGAGCCAGGCGCGGCGGCGGCAGCGCAGCCAGCTGCGCAGCAGGCGGTCGGTGAGCGGAGGGGAGGGGGCGGGCACCGGGCGACGCTAGGGCGGCGGCGGTGGCCTGCCCAAGCGCCGGCACCTTCGCGCCCTCAGGGGGTGGGAGCGGCTGCTAACACCAGCCCATCTCTTCCAGCCCTGCGCATGGTCTCCGCCCCCCTGCCGCTGGCAGCCAGCCCGATCGCCTTCGGCACCGACGGCTGGCGGGGCATCCTCGGCGTGGACATCACGGTGGAGCGCCTGCTGCCGGTGGCGGCGGCCGCGGCCCGGGAACTGGCGGCCAGCGCGCCGGGCGACCTGCGCTCGCGCGAGGTGGTGATCGGCTACGACCGCCGCTTCCTGGCCCCGGAACTGGCCGAGGCCATCGCCAGCGCCGTGCGCGGCGCCGATCTCGAGCCGCTGCTCTCCAGTTCCCCCACTCCCACCCCGGCCTCCAGCTGGGCGGTGGTGGAGCGCCGGGCCCTGGGGGCCCTGGTGATCACCGCCAGCCACAACCCGCCCGAATGGCTGGGCCTGAAGATCAAGGGCCCCTTCGGCGGCTCTGTGGAGGGCGACTTCACTCAGCGGGTGGAGCGGCGCCTCGAGGCCGGGGGCATCACCGTGCCCATCGCGGGCGAGACCTACCGCTTCGATGCCCTGGGCAGCTACGTGGCCGGGCTGCAGAGGTGTGTGGACACAGCCGCCCTGGCGGCGGGTCTGGAGCGGCTGGGGCTGCGGGTGATCGTGGATCCGATGCACGGCTCGGCCGCCGGCGTGTTGCCGGCCCTGCTGGGGGAGGAGGCGCTGGCCTCGGGCGCCATCCGCGAGATCCGCTCGCAGCGCGATCCCCTCTTCGGCGGCCATCCGCCCGAGCCGTTGGCGCCCTACCTGCAGGAACTGATCGCCGCGGTGAAGGAGAGCACCGCCGCCGGCCGGCCGGCGATGGGCATCGTGTTCGACGGCGACGGCGACCGCATCGCCGCGGTGGACGAGAACGGGCGGTTCTGCAGCACCCAGCTGCTGATGCCCCTGTTCATCGACCACCTGGCCCGGGCCAGGGGGCTCGGCGGCACGGTGATCAAGACCGTGAGCGGCTCCGACCTGATGCGGCTGGTGGCGGAGGATCTAGGCCGCCCGGTGCTGGAGATGCCCGTGGGTTTCAAGTACATCGCCGCCGAGATGCTGAGCGGCGACGTGCTGGTGGGGGGCGAGGAATCGGGGGGGGTGGGTTTCGGTATGCACCTGCCGGAGCGCGATGCCCCCTTCGCCGCCCTGCTGCTGATCGAGGCGCTGGTGGAGGGTGGCGGGCCCCTGGGCCAGCGCATCGATGCCCGTCAGGAGCGTTGTGGTGGGGCCGCGGCCTACGACCGCCTCGACCTACGCCTGCCCGACATGGCCGCCCGCGGGCGTCTGGAGCGCTTTCTGGCGGAGACACCGCCCACCGACGTGGCCGGAGCGCCGGTGACGGAGCTGATCACGACTGACGGCGTCAAGCTGCGGCTGGGACCGAATCACTGGCTGATGCTGCGCTTCTCCGGCACCGAACCCCTGCTGCGGCTCTACTGCGAGGCACCCGACGCGGCGCGGGTGGCCGCAGTGCTCGCCTGGGCGCGCCAGCTGGCGGAGGGCATCTGAGATGACCGTGCTGGTGATCGCCAGCGGCAATGCCGGCAAGGTGCGCGAGTTCGCCCACCTGCTGGAGACGCTGCCGCTGGAAGTGCGGCCGATGCCCGAGGGGCTGGAAGTGGAGGAGACGGGCCACACCTTCGCCGAAAACGCCCGCCAGAAGGCCACGGCGGTGGCCCGGGCCACCGGCTGCTGGGCCCTTGCCGACGACTCGGGTCTGGCCGTCGACGCCCTCGGTGGCGCTCCGGGTGTGCATTCCGCCCGCTACGCCGACAGCGATGCCGCCCGGATCGAGCGGCTGCTCACCGAGATGGAAGGGGCCCCGGAGCGGGGCGCCTGCTTCGTCTGCGCCCTCGCCATGGCCGATCCGCAGGGCGTGGTGCGGCTGGAGGTGGAGGGCCGCTGCCCGGGAACGATCCTGGAAGCGCCCCGCGGCACGGGCGGCTTCGGCTACGACCCGGTGTTCGAGGTGGCCGGCACCGGCCGCAGCTTCGCCGAGATGGCGAAGGAGGAGAAGGCCCGCCTGGGCCATCGGGGCCGGGCGTTCGCGGCCCTGGCACCGCAGCTCGCGGAGCTGCTGGGCTCGGAGGGAGCGGCAGGCTGATCAGCCCGGCCCCGGCATCCCCGCCACCCCCAGGTCCCCCACGGAGGGCACCCAGCGGTTCAGGCGCCAGTCCACGCCGCCGCTGCGGACCATCGGGTCCTGACGCACCAGCGCTTCCGCCGTCGCGTGATCCTCGGCCTCCAACAGCAGCAGGCCGCCACCGCCAGGCCGGTCGTCGCCATCCACCAGGTAGCCGCTGGCCATGCGGACGCCCGCGGCCCGCTGCTCCTCCACCCAGGCCCTATGGGCCGCCAGATGCGGCCGCATCTCGCCGTAGGGGCGAAGGAAGGTTTCGGTCTTCACGAACCAGGGCACGGAATCCACCGCCGCACACTCCCAGCCTGCCGGCGCCGCCGGGGTTGCGGGTGCGCTGCTGCAGGCTGGAGGAACGCGCCCCTGTCCCGCCATGAAGCTGCACCGCTACGCCGATGCCGGGGGGGCAACTCACTACGCGATCGAGCACGGCGAGGGCAGCCTGGAGCGCCTGCTGGGCGATCCCTTCGGGCCGGAGCCCCTGCGGCCCAGCGGCGAGCTAGCCCTGCCGGCCCGCCATCTGGCACCGGTCCAGCCCCGGGCGATCCTCTGCATCGGCGTCAACTACCGCCGCCACGCGGCCGAGTTTGGCTCCACCATCCCCCAGCGGCCCGTGCTGTTCATGAAGGCCCCCTCGGCCCTGCAGCACCCCGGAGCGCCGATTGAGCTGCCCACCGCCCTGGGCAGCGAAGCGGTGGACTACGAGGGGGAACTGGCGGTGGTGATCGGACGCCGCTGCAAGAACGTGAGCGCCTCCGAGGCCCTGGAGGCTGTGCTGGGCTACACCTGCGCCAACGACGTGAGCGCCCGCGACTGGCAGAAGCGGCCCGAACTGGGCGGCGGCCAATGGTGCCGCGGCAAAACCTTCGACACCTTCGCCCCCCTGGGCCCCTGCCTGGTGACCCCGGCCGCGATCCCGGACCCCAATGGCCTGGGGCTCCGCACCGAGGTGAACGGCGAGCTGCGGCAGGAGGCCAGCACCGCCGACATGATCGTCCCGGTGGCCGAACTGATCGCCTTTCTCTCGGGCAGCACCACCCTGGAGGCGGGCACCGTGATCCTCACCGGCACCCCCAGCGGCGTGGGCATGGGATCGGATCCGCCGCGCTGGCTGAAGCCCGGCGACAGCGTGAGCGTGGCGATCGAGGGGATCGGCACCCTCACCAACCCAGTGACCGCCGAGCCGGCCGCGGCCTGACTCAGGCCGGCACGAAGCTGCCGTGCAGCCCGTAGGGAATCGCCAGCGGCAGCTCCATCACGGCCACCTCCGCCATCGAGGCGGCATCGAGGATCACCAGGTCGCTGGCGCAGCGGGCCCCGTTCCACACCAGGGTCAGCAGCCAGCCGTCGTCTTCGGCCTCGGCGCCGGGACGGGGCACCATCACCGGCTCGGAAACGAAGCCGCGCGGCGCCGCGCTCCACACCCGCCGCTCACCGCTGGCCAGATCCAGCTTCATCAGGGCCTGCAGAGGATCGTTGCCCCGTTCGCGCTCGGCGACCGCCATCCAGCCGTAGCGGGCCGGCAGGCCCTGGCGCGCCGGGTTCACCATCGCGAATTCGCAGCAGCGCTCGTTCAGCCGTTCGGAGCTGACGGATCCCGTGGCAAGGTTGAGGCGGCAGCGCACCAACTGCCCCTCGGGGATGGCGTCGAAGTCGATGGCGCGGAAATCAGTGTCGGGACCGATCGAGGGGAAATCGTTGTAGAAGATGCTGTCGACCACCACCTCGTCGCCCTCCTGGAAGGCGTTGAGATGGTGGAACACGAAGCCCTCGGGAGCCTCGAAGATCCGCGGCGGTTCGCCGGCATGGGCCCCGCCCTCGCGCGGAATCAGCCAGAACGAACCGCGGGCTCCCGGCTTGGATTTCAGGCACTGGGCGGCCCCCGCCTGGCCGAGCAGGTAGGGGAGCGGCTGGAAGGCGATGGCGTTCTGCAGGAACACGGCCCAGTCGGGGGTGAGGGCGAAGTCGTGCAGGAAGGCGAAGCCCGGGAAGGTGTCGCGGCGCTCGCTCAGCAGGGTGCCGGCCTCGGGCCCGTCGGCGGCGAACTCCATCAGCCGGATCGTGCTGCGCGGGCCGCTCTTCACGCCGAACGTGACCATCCGCGGGGCGCTCCGGTGGCCTGGATCGAAGCGGGGATGGGCACTGAAGGCCTCACCGGGTTTCAACAGACCGTCGAGGCGCGACAGGCCGCGGGTTTCGAGGGTGTCGGGGTCGAGCGCATGGGGCTCGGCCGCCTCCCACAGCGCCAGCAGCTGATCACCCAGGCGCACCACGTGGGTGTTGGCGATGTTCTTGAGCCGGAGGTCGAAGGCGTTGGCCAGCCAGCCGCCGGGCTTGGCCGTGCCGAACACGCCCCGGTAGAGGGTGCGGCCGGCGGTCTCCTCGGCCTGCCAGCCCTCGGTGCGCACGAAGCGGTTGCGCAGGCTCACGCGGCCGGCGTCGAAGCGCAGGGCGGTGATCATGCCGTCGCCATCGAAGGGATGGTGAACCCAGTGGCCGCCGCGCTCCAGGCGGCCGGGACCGTTGCGATAGAGGGTTCCCTTCAGGGCGGTGGGCACCTCACCCTGTACGGCCGTGAGGGGAACGTCGTCGAGTTCGACGGTGACGTTGCGGAAAGCGCTGGCCCAGTCGGCCCGGTCGTAGGCGTGGCCAGCCGCCGAGCTACCTGAGGCTGGGTCACGCAGGGGAGCGACGGTCATCGGAACGCAAAAAGAGGAGGCCGGCGGTTGCCGGCTCTCCCATCATCACGTAACGGAGTGTGACGCCGCGAGTGGCGCTGGCCCTCAGCCCTGGCAGGGAAGCTCGGTGGGCTCGCAGGGGGGCACCACGCTGGCGCAGGGGGCTTCGGCGGTCTTGGCGGCAGGGGGGCAGGGGGGCTCAGCGGCCCGGGCGGGAGCACCCAGCACGGCCATCAGGCCGAGGGCGGCTGCGGGAAGCAGGAGGCGGGGCATGGAACCAGCTTGAACAGCAAGACTCAAACGTTAGCCGCGGCCGCGGGAGCCGCCCGGGACACCGCGGCGGCGGCGGAGAGCCTGAGCCGGGACTGCCAGGATGACGCCACCTCAGCCTTCGCCCTTCGTGCCGCAGCCATCCAGCCGGGATGCCCTCGCGGCCATCGCCGGGCGGTTCCGGCTCCCGGGCGCGGTGCGATCGGTGGAACCGCTGGGCAGCGGCAACGTCAACGCCACCTATCTGGTCACGGCGGATGGGGAGCAAGGCGCGGTTCGCTTCGTGCTGCAGCGGATCAACAGCCATGTCTTCCAGCGGCCCGATCTGGTGATGCGCAACATCCAGGCCCTGGGAGACCATCTGGCGCAGCGGCCCGAGCGCCTTGCCCCCGGACCGGACGGCCGCCGCTGGGAGCTGCCTCGGTTGGTCCCAGCACGCAACGGAGCCCAAGCCTGGGTGGAGGAGGACGGGGCCTGCTGGCGCACGCTCACCTTCCTGGAGAACGCCCGCTCGCTCGATGTGATCGACGATCCCGCCACCGCCCGCGAGGTGGGCTGGGGCCTGGGCCGTTTTCACCATCTGATCCACGACCTGCCGGCCGAGCAGCTCGCCGACACCCTGGAAGGCTTTCACGTCACCCCCGGCTACCTGCGGGCCTTCCATCAGGTGCATGCGCTGAGCCGGGTTCCCCACACCCCGGAGCTGAAGCGTGCTCTGGCCTTCGTGGCGCAACGGGAAGGCATCTGCTCCGTGCTTGAGGACGCTCGGGCCGCAGGCCGGCTGCGGGAGCGGCCGATCCATGGCGATCCGAAGGTGAACAACGTGATGCTCGATGCCGCCAGCGGCCGGGCCATCGGCCTGGTGGATCTGGACACGGTGAAGCCGGGCCTGATCCACTACGACATCGGCGACTGCCTCCGCTCCGGCTGCAACCGGCTCGGTGAGGAGACCACCAACCTCGAGGCCGTGGCCTTCGACCTCGATCTGTGCGCCGCGATCCTGGAGGGCTACCTGGCGGCGGCGGGCTCGATGCTGGAGCCGGTTGAGTTGGAGCACATCTACGACGCGGCGCGGCTGATCAGCTTCGAGCTCGGGCTGCGCTTCCTGAGCGACCACCTCGCCGGCAATGTCTACTTCCGGGCCGAGGACCCGGAGCACAACCTCCGGCGGGCCCTGGTGCAGTTCCTGCTCACCGAGAGCATCGAGGCTCAGGAGACCGCGATCCGCTCGCTCGTGGAGCGGCTGGCCTGAGCCGATGAACTCATCCGCCCCCGACCCTCAGCTGCTGGTGCCCTTCGGTGCCGATCCAGCCGCGGCCCCCTTCCGGCTTGAGGCCACGGCCGTTCGCGGGGGCGCCAGCCTGCAGCTCCGCTACGACCTGCGCGGCCCGCTGGAGCGCCTGCGCCTGCCGCCGCCGGCACAGGCCCCCGAACGAAGCGACGGCCTGTGGGAAGGAACCTGCTTCGAGGCCTTCCTGGCCGAATCCGGCACCGAGGGCTACCGGGAACTCAACCTCTCCCCGGCCGGCCACTGGAACCTTTACCGGCTCGACGGCTACCGCCAAGGGCTGAGGCCGGATCCGCAGATCCAGGCCCTGCCTTTCCAAGTGGCGATGGCAGCGGAGCATCTGCAGCTGGCACTCAGCCTCGACCTGACGCCCCTCGACCTGGCGCAGGCGCCGCTGGAGCTGGCCCTCACCGCCGTGCTCCAGCACAGCGACGGAAGCTGCAGCTTCCTGGCCCTCACCCATCCGGGTGCGGAAGCCGATTTCCACCGCCGCGAGGGCTTCCTGCTCCGACTCTGACTACGCCTCTGAGCCCACCGGGGCGCCCGCCCGCTCCAGCACCCCCTTGCTGCTGGGCACGGCACCGGCGCGGCGGGGATCCACCTCCACCGCCAGGCGCAGGGCGCGGGCGAAGGCCTTGAAGCAGGCTTCGACGATGTGGTGGGAATTGACGCCATCGAGCTGGCGGATGTGCAGGGTGAGGCCGCTGTTGTTCACCACCGCCACGAAGAACTCCTTCACCAGTTCGGTGTCGTAGCTGCCGATGCGCTGGGCCGGGATCGTGAGCCCATAGCTGAGGTGGGGCCGGCCGCTGCAGTCGAGCGCCACCTGCACCAGGGCCTCATCGAGAGGGGCGACGAAATGGCCGAAGCGGTGAATGCCGCGCCGATCCCCAAGGGCCTGGGCGAGGGCCTGGCCCACGGCGATGCCCACGTCTTCATTCGTGTGATGGTCGTCGATGTGGGTGTCGCCAACGGCGCTGATCTCGAGATCCAGCAGGCCGTGGCTGGCGAGCTGGTGCAGCATGTGGTCGAGGAAGGGCACCCCGGTGGCCACCTGGCAGCGGCCGGTGCCGTCGAGAGAGAGGCTCACGCGCACGTCGGTTTCGCCGGTGACGCGGTGGATGGTGCCGGTGCGCATGGGGTGTTCCAGAGTGTGGTCCAGGAGTCGCCTGCGCCCGCCGGCGCCGATCAGCCGGATTCGATCATCGCGAAGTCCGCCCCCGGATGCCATGCACGCGGATCCCCGCTTCACGGCCTATTCATGCAATCCCAACGCGCTGCCCATGCCCGAAGATTTCGCTCTGGGGCGTGGCCAGCTCAGCCCACCAGGTCAACGGCCACACCACCAGCAACGTCTGACCCCGCTGCTAGGAGCGCCTTAGGAGTTTGCGGAAAAACCGCCTGAGAAGGCGCCTTTCTTCCTCTTGAGAGCTGATCGTGCTCCCTGCAGGCTGGTTGTCAGCGATTCAGCGGTTCAGAACGCCTGCATCGGAGCGATCGGCCCCGTTGGCCCCCCCTGATCCCTGCCTTCTGGCCACCTCTCTGG
>JBKDPV010000010.1:0-11665 GCA_046342315.1 Cyanobacteriota bacterium | reverse complement strand
GGCCTTGTCGATGCCCTTCTTCAGGGTGATGGCGTTGGCGCCGGCGGCCACGTTGCGCAGACCGGCCTTGACCATGGCATGGGCCAGGACAGTGGCGGTGGTGGTGCCGTCACCGGCGGCGTCGTTGGTCTTGGAGGCGGCCTGACGGATCAGGGCGACACCGGTGTTCTCGATGTGATCTTCGAGTTCGATCTCCTTCGCGATGGTGACGCCGTCGTTGATGATCTGGGGAGCACCGAACTTCTTCTCGAGCACCACATTGCGACCCTTGGGCCCAAGGGTGACGGCGACGGACTCGGCCAGGATGTCAATACCCCGCTCGAGGGCGCGGCGAGCCTGCTCGTTATAGATGATGCGCTTGGCCATGGGGATGGTGATGAATGGGGATGGAGGATGATGCGTTGTCTGGCGCAGATGGCGCTCAGTTCACGACGGCGAGGATGTCCTTCTCGGAGAGCAGTACGTACTCATCGGTGCCGAGCTTGATGTCGGTGCCGGCGTACTTGCTGTAGAGAACCTTGTCGCCGATGCTCACCTCGGGAGCCTGGCGGGAGCCGTCTTCGTTGCGCTTGCCGGGGCCGACCTGAACCACTTCACCCACCTGGGGCTTTTCCTTGGCGGTGTCGGGCAGCAGGATGCCGCCGGCGGTCTTCTCCTCGGACTCGGACACCTTGATGAAGATGCGATCGCCGAGGGGCTTGACGGTGGAGACGCTGAGAGAAACAGCAGCCATGGGTTACGACGCGGGTTGACGCGATGGGTTGGAGCAGGGAGCGGCGGGGAGGAGCCTCCAGGCGGAAGGCATCGCCTTTCCACCGCCGCCCTCGGGCGGATTGGCACTCACGCCCGTCGAGTGCCAACCTATGCCCCAGCCCCACCGCCAAGCCACGCCCGCCGGGTTCGGGTGACCGAACTCCCCCGTCCCGACGGGTCCTCTCGCCCCCGTGGATCGCCTTGAGCCGGGGGGCGCAGTGGTAAGGTTGCGCCGCTTCGAGCGGGTGTGGACACCCGCCGGGTCCCTTCCGCGACTTCTCTCCATATGGCTGCTGCTGCTCCCGCCGCCTCCGGCATCAAAGGCATCGTCAAGCAGGTGATCGGCCCGGTGCTCGACGTGGAATTCCCCGCCGGCAAGTTGCCCCGCATTTACAACGCCCTGCGCATCGAAGGCAAGAACTCCGCCGGCCAGGACGTGGCCCTCACCGCCGAGGTTCAGCAACTGCTGGGTGACCACCGGGTGCGTGCCGTGGCCATGAGCAGCACTGACGGCCTGGTGCGCGGCATGGAAGCCCTAGACACCGGCGCGCCCATCTCCGTGCCCGTGGGTGAGGCCACCCTCGGCCGCATCTTCAACGTGCTCGGCGAGCCCGTCGACGAACGGGGCCCGGTCAACACCACCCTCACCGCCCCGATTCACCGCGAAGCTCCCAAGCTCACCGAGCTCGAGACCAAGCCCAAGGTGTTCGAGACCGGCATCAAGGTGATCGACCTGCTGGCTCCCTACCGCCAGGGCGGCAAGGTGGGGCTGTTCGGTGGCGCCGGCGTGGGCAAGACCGTGCTGATTCAGGAGCTCATCAACAACATCGCCAAGGAGCACGGCGGCGTGTCCGTGTTCGGCGGCGTGGGCGAGCGCACCCGCGAGGGCAACGATCTCTACGAGGAATTCAAGGAGTCGGGCGTGATCAACGCCGACGACCTCTCCAAGTCGAAGGTGGCCCTCTGCTATGGCCAGATGAACGAGCCCCCCGGCGCCCGCATGCGCGTGGGTCTGTCGGCACTCACCATGGCTGAGCACTTCCGCGACGTGAACAAGCAGGACGTGCTGCTGTTCATCGACAACATCTTCCGCTTCGTGCAGGCCGGCTCCGAGGTGAGCGCCCTGCTGGGCCGCATGCCTTCGGCCGTGGGCTATCAGCCCACCCTCGGCACCGATGTGGGTGAACTGCAGGAGCGCATCACCTCCACGCTGGAAGGATCGATCACCTCGATCCAGGCCGTGTATGTGCCGGCTGACGACCTCACCGACCCCGCCCCCGCCACCACCTTCGCCCACCTCGACGCCACCACCGTGCTGAGCCGCGGTCTGGCTTCCAAGGGCATCTACCCGGCCGTGGATCCCCTCGATTCCACCAGCACCATGCTGCAGCCGGCCGTGGTGGGTGATGAGCACTACCGCACCGCCCGTGCCGTGCAGAGCACCCTCCAGCGTTACAAGGAGCTGCAGGACATCATTGCCATCCTCGGCCTTGATGAACTCTCCGAAGACGACCGCCGCACGGTGGACCGGGCCCGCAAGATCGAGAAGTTCCTCTCCCAGCCCTTCTTCGTGGCTGAGATCTTCACCGGCATGCCCGGAAAGTACGTGAAGCTCGAAGAAACCATCAAAGGTTTCAATATGATCCTCGCCGGCGAACTCGATGATCTGCCGGAGGCTGCCTTCTACCTGGTGGGCAACATCGACGAAGTGAAGGCCAAGGCTCAGAAGATCCTCTCCGAGGCCAAGTGAGATGACGCTCAACCTGCGCGTTCTTGCTCCCGACCAGAGTGTCTACGACGGCAGTGCTGACGAAGTCATTCTTCCCAGCACCACCGGTCAGCTCGGCATCCTCACCGGCCACGTGTCGATGATCACCGCCCTCGATGCCGGTGTGCTGCGCCTGCGCGAAGGCAATGCCTGGCAGTCGATAGCCCTCACCGGCGGCTTCGCTGAAGTGGAAGCCAACGAGGTGACAGTGCTGGTGAACGGCGCCGAACTGGGCAGCCGTATCGACGCCGCCGCCGCCACCCGCGACTTCGAGGCCGCCCAGCAGGCTGCGGCCGCCTTCGAGGGACAGCCCCCGAGTCCGGAGAAGCTCAAGGCCCTCCAGGCCCTCGGCCGAGCCCGCGCCCGGGTGCAGGCGAGCAAGGGCTCCTGAGAAAGCTCAGGCTGGTCTTGACCATCACACCCTGCGCCCCGGAATTCCCGGGGCTTTTTTTCTGCCTGCCTCTCCCTCCGCCTACCTGCGGGGATGCCTTCGATGTCCCTCCGTCTCTTCCTCGACAGCGCTGATCCGGCCCAATGGCGGCGCTGGCTGCCCGGGGGACTGTTCCATGGCGCGACCACCAACCCCACACTGCTGCAGCGGGCAGGCCGCCGCTGCCGCCCGGAGGCGCTGGCAGAGCTGGTGGAGCTGGCACGGGAGCTGCGCTGCCGGGAACTGCACCTGCAGGCCTGGGGCCAGGAGGCGGATCGGCTGGAGAGCTGCGGACGAACCCTGCATGACCTCGCTCCCGAGAGGGTGGTGGTGAAGCTGCCGGTGACCGGCGAAGGCAGCGTGGCGGCCGCACGGCTGATCGCCAGCGGGGTACCGGTGACCTTCACCGCCTGCTATGAGGTCTCCCAGGTGCTGATCGCCGCGGCCCTCGGAGCGCGCTACATCGCCCCCTACCTGGGACGGATCGGGGATCAGGGGCGCGACGGTACGGCCGAGGTGATCACCATGCACCAGGCCCTGCGGGGCGTGGGCAGCGAGGTGAGGCTGTTGGTGGCCAGCCTGCGCCAACCCGCCGATCTCGGACGGCTGGCAGCCGCGGGTCTCGACACCTTCACCCTCGCTCCGGAAGTTGTGGCCGCCCTGTTCGGCTGCGCGGCCACGGCAGCGGCGGCAGCCGCGTTCGAGCAGCATGCCGCCGCCGGCGGGGGCAACGCCTCTGCCTAAGCTCGCCCCCAGTGCACGGGTGGGAATGGGCACGGGCCGTGACCTGGGGCGGCAACTGGGCGACGCCCTGCGGGAGGGCACCCTCCCAGCCGACAACGGCCGGGCCCTCGCCAATCGGTTCGGTGACTGGCTCGGCGCCGACCGCAGCCTGGAAGCTCCGCTGCGCGATCTGGCCAGCCGGCCGCGTCTCCGCCAGGCCCTCGCCAGTCAGGGGCTGGCACGCCGCCGCGCCCTCAGCGACCTGGCCGATGAACTCGCCCAGACCTACACCCCGCGGGTGCTGGCCGAACTGCTGGCCCTTCTGGAGGCCGCCTTCGACGAACCCGCCCTCGAGCCGCACACGCCGGAGACTTCCGCCAGCCCCCCTTCTGCCAACCCGGCACCCGGGCGGGGAGATGCAGCCCTGGGGCGCCGTCGCCGCCGAGCCGGCCCGATGCTGCGCGATTGGGCCGGTTGGCTTCGCGAGGGCCTGCATGCGATCGGGCCCGGGATGGCCCTGGCCGTGGCGGCTGCCGCCGTGCTCTCCTGGCTGGCCGGCGTGCTGGCCCGCACGCTTCCGGGTCCGTGGACCACGAGCGCCGGCCTGTTCCTGGCGTCGTGGATCTTGGTGGCCCAGGGGCTCACCCTCGGGCCCCTGCACAGCTGGCGCCGCCGCTGGACCCTGGATCCCATCCGCAGCAGCCAGCCCCGCCAGGCCTGGCTGTGGGCCAGCTCCCCCTGGATCCACCTGCGCAACGGCGAGGCGGTGCTCAACGCCCTGGTGCTGCTGCTGATTCTCGGCGCGTCGCCGCTTTCCCTGCGGGAGGCGGTGCTCCGCTATGCCCTCACGGCCCTGGCCACGACGGCAGCCGCTGCCCTCTGCGCCCGCGGCCTGGGGCTCCTCAGCCCCCGCTGGCAGGGAGCCACCGGCGCGGTGAGCGCCCTGCTGGCTCTTCCGGTGGTGCTGGGCCTTCTGCAGCGGCAAGAGCTCTCCTTCCCGCTGGCGGCGATCACGGTGCCGGCCTGGGTGCCGTTCCTGGTGGTCGGTGCCCTCCAGTTGCGCTGGATCCTGCCCCGGCAGCACGAGGACGACGACGGCGAGCCCGGCGAGCGCCTGCTGGCCTCCACCTGGTGGTGGGGCCTGGTGTTCGGGACGGCCTGGGCCCTGCTCACCTGGGGGCGTGCCCTGATCGACGGCTGGCTGACCTCCGGCCGCTGAGCCGACGGCATCAGGCGGCGAGCCGGCGCATGTAACGGCCCCAGAGCGTGGCGGGCAAGCGGCTGCTGGCGGCAGGGGCCGGTGTGCTGTCGTCGTTGCCCATCCAGATGGCCGTCAGCAGGCCGCTGGCAGGTGAATAGCCGATGAAGGCCACGTCCACCGCGCTGTCGGTGGTGCCGGTCTTGCCGCGGGCATCCTCCACAACGGAGGCCTCCCTACCGGTGCCCTCGCTCACCACCTGCCGCAGCAACCCATCGAGCTGGCGCGCCACCGCCGGATCGATCAGCTGGCGGGGCTGCTCCCCCACCGGGTCGGTGATGCCGCGGGCGGGGCAACGGTCGAGGGCCCAGGCCGAACCGCAGACACCCAGGTCGTAGATGCGGCGCACCCCGTGCAGGGGGACGCTGCGGCCGCCGTTGGCGACCACGGCATAGGCCCGGGCCAGCTCGTAGAGATAGGTTTCGCTGCCCCCCAGGACCATGCTGTGGCTGGCCTCCAGGGGCGTGCTGATCCCCAGGTCGCGGGCCCGGCGGATCACGGCCTCCAGTCCCACCCGGTCGGCCAGGCGCAGAGCCACCACGTTCTCGGAGTGGGCGAACCCAGCGGCCACGCTCTGGCTGCCGCCGCCACGACGACAGCCAGCCACGTAGCCCAGGGGGGCGCAGGCGATCGACTCCCCGGGCTCGATGCCCGACTCCAGTGCCCGCAGGAAGGTGAACAGCTTGAAGGTGGAGCCCGGCTGCCGCAGGGCCTGGACCCGGTCGAAGCTGCTGCGGGCGTAGTCGCCCCCGCCCACGTAGGCGAGGATCTCACCACTGCGCACATCGACGGTGATCAGCGCCCCCTGGGTCAGGCCCGCCGCCTCCCCCTCCCGGCGCAGGAACGTCCGCAGCTCAGCTTCGGCGATGCCCTGCAGGCGGGGGTCGATCGTGCTGACCACGTGGTAATTGCCGCCGCTGCGGGCCTGGTCGAGCTGGAGGCCGAAACGGCGCCCCTGCAGCTCGCCGAGCACGTAGTCGCTGAAGTAGGGATGGCTCTGCCAGCTGGAGGCGCGGCAGATCGAGGGGTCGATGTTGAGCGGGCGGCGAAGGGCATCACGCAGGGCGTCCTGGCCGATCGCCCCGTCCTCGTGCATGCGGCGCAGCACGAGGTTGCGGCGCAGCACCGGCAGCCAGGTCTCGTCGCCAGCGGCGGCCGGCGGCGCGAAGCAGGGGCTGTAGCCGTTGGGGCTCGGCAGCAGACCCACCAGGAAGGCCGACTCGGCCAGATCGAGCTCGCGGACCGACTTGCGGAAATAGAGCCGGGCAGCCTGCTCGAAACCATCGACCCCCAGACCGAGATGGGCCCGATCGAGGTACATCTTCAGGATCTGGTTCTTGCTGAAGCCGGTCTCCAGCTGCCAGGCCACCCACAGTTCCCGCAGCTTGCGGGCCAGGCTGAACTCCGTGCCCACCGCGGGGTAGTAGAGCCGGGCCACCTGCTGGGTGAGGCCGCTGCCGCCGCCACTCGCCCGCACCAGGGAGCGGAGGGTGCCGAACAGATCGAGGCCGCTGTTCCAGCCGAAGCGGCTGTCCTCCGAGGACACCAGCGCCCGGCGCAGGTGCAGCGGGTAATCCGACAGGGAGGGCAGCGGGGTGGCCGAGCCCTCGCGCGGGTCGATGCGCCGGCCGTCGGCCGCGACGATCTGCACCGGCCCGCCGATCGTGCGGATGGTGGAACCGCCGACGACGGTGCTCGCCGCCAGCAGCCCGGCCACCAGGACCCCGGAGCCCAGCAGCGCCCCGAGGCCGGCGCCATGGATTAGCCGCTCCAGCGGGGTGCGGGGATGGAGGTAGCGGAGCGTGGGGGTGCCCCCCTTGAGCGGAGAGCCCAGCTGAATCTCGTCGCCGTGGCGCAGCCCGAGCGACTGCAGACGCCGGTCGCGGAAGAACAACCCGTTGGCGGCCTCGAAATCCTCCAGGGTGTAATCGCGATCGCCGGGTCGCTCCTTCTCAACGACCGCGTGGATGCGGCTGACCCCCGCCGCCTCCACCGGCAGTTCGCAGCCCGGGTCGCGGCCGATGCGCACGCGCCCCTCGCCCAGGGGGAGGCGCTGGCGGCAGCGGCCGTTGTGCCAGAGCTCGAGCACCGCCGGCGTGGGGCTGCGCAGCTCGGCCCAGGCAGCGCCGAGGTGCGCACGACCCGCCGGAGTGGACATCCCACCGAGCGCGCGCAGAAAGCGGAGCCAGGGCCCCCCGCCCAGGAGCGGGGCAGCGCCGCCGGAATCCGAGGCGGGCGGAGGGGAGGAAGCGTCGACCATCACGTCGGAGTCGGGTCCGCCCCCGGGACCCATAGGCTACCCCTGTGCGACGGACGGTCTCAGCGTGGTGCGACGGCGGGATCCCTGGGCTCCGTTCCGCATCTGGATCGCCCTGACGATCGGGGTGTATGCGGTGCGGGCCACCTTCGTGACCCACTGGCCCGGAGCGCTGCCGGGCTGGGTGCTGCTGGCGATGGTGATGGTCGCCCTGCTGCTGGCGGCTCTGGCGCTGCTGCTGCCCGGACGGTTGATCCCCTGGCGCAGGGCGCCGCGGGCCTGGTGGGAGCTGCCGGGAACCCAGCACCGCCGCTCGGGCCGGAGCGTCCCGGGAGAGGAGGGAGGACCGTGGAGGCACGCCTGGAAGGGCAGGGGGAGGGTCCGCGGGTGCTGCCCCTCGATCCGGGCGCACCCTTCACGATCGGCCGCGATCCGGCCACCAGCCTCTGCCTGCCGGAGGTGGCAGGGCTGTCGCGGCGCCATGCGGTGCTGCGCCAATCCGAGGGCCGGTGGCTGATCTGCGATCTGAACAGCCGCAACGGCACCTGGGTGGGGGAGCAGCGGCTGGAGGGCTGCCGTCCCCTGCGGGACGGCGATGCGATCCGCCTGGGCCGCCGCGGCCCCGTGTTCGTGTTCCGCGCCGGCCCTCCGGCGGCGACGCCGGCCCCCGTGCGGGCGGCGCCGGCGAACGGAACGATCGACGTGGCGGGGACCACCCTCGCTTTGGACCAGATCCTGCGGGTGGAGCTGAACAGCCGGGCGGCTCATCCCCACATCTTCAGCTGGTGGGTGCTGGCCTGCCTCGGCGGCCTGCTGCTGCTGCCCTTTCCCCTGGTGTTCTGGCCCCTGCAGGCGGGCGCCCTCGCCACCGGCATCGTGCTGGGCCGCCACCGCGAACACGAGCTCCAGGTGATCCTGCGGGACGGCAGGGCCTGGCGCCACGTCTTCGCCGACCCCCGAACCGCCCTGGCCCACCGCAACGGCCTGCGGCGGGCCATCGGCCAGCAATCCGGCGCCTGAACCGCCCCGTGGCCTCGCTCCTGCCCACCGATACCGCCCTCACCTTCGAGGGACTGACAGCCCCACTGAGGGTGGGCCGCTGCCTCGGCGGCGGCAGTCAGGGCCAGGTGTACGCCGTGGAGCTGGAGGGGGAGCCACTGGCGCTGAAGTGGTACCTGCCCGCGTTCCTGGCCCGCGATCCAGGCCTGCAGACCCGGCTGGAGGAGAGCATCCGCCGGGGCGCTCCCAACGAGGACTTCCTCTGGCCCCTCGCCCTGCTTCGCCCCGACGCCGCCAGCCGGGGGCAGCTGGGGACCGCGGGCCGGGGCTTCGGGTACCTGATGCCCCTGCGGCCTGCGGCCTGTGTGGGGGCCGCGGAACACGCGGCCGGCCGCATCCGCATCAGCCTCCAGACCGTGCTCAGGGCCGCCTTCTTCCTGGCCGCAGGCTTCCACGATCTGCACTCCCTCGGCTTCTGCTACAAGGATGTTTCGCTCGGCAACCTGTTCCTCAATCCCGCCAGCGGCGACATCCGGATCGGCGACAACGACAACGTCGATGTGATCGGCAGCACCAGCGGGGCCGTTCTGGGCACCTGGGGGTTCATGGCCCCGGAGGTGGCTCTGGGGCAGGCCCGGCCGGATGTGACGACCGATCTGTTCTCGCTGGCCGCGCTGCTGTTCCAGCTGCTCACCCGCCACGATCCCTTCCGCGGCTCTCTTGAACTGGCGATCCCCTGCCTCGACCTACCGGGCCGTCGCCGGCTCTACGCCGAAGATCCGGTGTTCGTTTTCGACCCTCGGGATACCCGCAACCGGCCCGATCCCCACGAGCACGTGGCGGCCCTGATCACCTGGCCCCTTTATCCCCGCCGCCTGCAGCGGCTGTTCGAGGAGACCTTCGGCCCCGGCCTGCGCGACCCCGCCCGCCGCACCCTCACCGGCGAGTGGAAGCAGAAGCTCGCCGCCGTGCTGGACCACCGCCGGCTGTGCCCCCACTGCGGCGAGGAGAACCTGGACGACGAGACGCCGCCCCTGGCGGCCCGCTGCTGGCGCTGCCGCCGCCCGCTGCCGGAGGCCCCGACGCTGACGCTGCCCAACGGGCGGGTGACGATGGCCGAGGGAAACCGGATCCAGGCCCACCACCTCGATCCCCTGCGGCCCGAGGATCTGCGCCGTCCGGTGGCGGAGGTGGTTGCCCACCCGAGCCGGGAAGGACTGCTCGGCCTGCGCCATCTCGGGGGTCCGGCCTGGCGGGTGGAGCGGGCGGACGGGCGCGGGTTCGAGGTGCTTCCCGGCGAGACCTGTAGCCTCGCCATGGACGCTCTTCTCCATACCGGGGCCGGTCCGCTCCGGATCGGCGACCACCTTCCGCGCCCGCGAACCGTGCCCTGAGCGATGCCCTTCCCGGACGTCCGGCTGGCGAGCCGGCCTCTTCACTTCTTCTACCTTTGTGACTGCTCGGGCTCCATGCAGGCTGAAGGCCGCATGCAGTCGCTCAACCAGGCCATCCGCCAGTCTCTGCCCGGCATGGCTGAGGTGGCCCGCCAGAACCCCGAGGCCCGCGTCCTGGTGCGCGCGGTGCGCTTCGCCGATCGCGCCGGCTGGCACATCGCCACCCCCACACCCGTGGAGCAGGTGCGCTGGAGCGATCTGCAGGCCGGCGGTGTCACCGCCATGGGCGAGGCGCTGGAACTGGTGGCGGCCGAGCTGCGCAGCCCGCCGATGGAAGCGCGGGCCCTGCCGCCCGTGCTGGTGCTGATCTCCGACGGCCAACCCACCGACGATTTCGACGCCGGCCTGCGCACCATGATGCGGGAACCCTGGGCCCGGCGGGCGGTCCGGCTGGCGATCGCCATCGGCCACGACGCCGACACGGAAGTGCTGCAGCAGTTCATCGGCGAGGATCCCGGGCTGCCCGCCGGCGAGGTCCCAGGCGCCAGCGGCCAGATGCCCCGTCATCCGGTGGGGCGGTCGCCCCGCCGTCCCCTGCCGGCCAGCAACGCCACCACTCTGGCGCGCTATCTGCAGTGGGCCTCCACCGCGGTGGTGGGGGCGGCCTCCACCTCCGCCAGCCGCCGGGGTGGCGCGGACGACGACCACGGGCCGGTGCCCCTGCCGGATCTTCCTCCCACCGAACTGGATCCCCTGGAGGATCCCGATCCGATCAAGTGGTGAGCGGCTGGCGGGTGCCGGTGGCAGCGACCCGGCTCGGTGCCGGTCACCGGCGGCGCGGCCAGCCCTGCCAGGACGCTTCCCTCTGCGCCCGGCTGAGCGCGGGCGGGGGCGACGGCTGGCTGATGGCGGTCGCCGACGGCCACGGCAACGTGCGGCATCGCCACAGCGCCATCGGCAGTGGCGCCGCCTGCCGGGCGGCCC
Organism: Cyanobacteriota bacterium; assembly: GCA_046342315.1. GTDB lineage: Bacteria > Cyanobacteriota > Cyanobacteriia > PCC-6307 > Cyanobiaceae > Cyanobium. The sequence goes on along the minus strand of JBKDPV010000010.1, from coordinate 1,099 downwards.
AGCGGGCGGTGGCAGCCGCCCTCAGGTGCCACGACCTTGCCGATCCACGCCCCTGGCGGCGACAGCTGACGGCGGAGCTTCCCCGGGAGATCCACCGGCTCTGGCTCGAAGACATCGAGCAGCACTGGCGTCAGATGGAACCGGAGCAGCCGTTCGATGCGGTGGCCTACGGCACCACCCTGGGCCTGGTGCTGCTCGCGCCCGGCTGGTGGGGCTGCACCGGCCTGGGGGACTGGGATCTGGTGCGGGTGGGAGCGAACGGAGCGGCCGTTCTGCTCAGCGAGGAGGGCGGCCTGGCTGGGCACGGCGCGGCCACCGCCAGCCTCTGCCTGCCAGAGGCGCCGGCACTGTGCGCCGCGCGCGCCAGCATCCTGCCGGTGAGCTCGGACAGCCCCGCTTTCGCCCTGGTGCTGGCCACCGATGGTCTGCGCAAATCCTGCGCCAGCGACGGGGACCATCTGCGGCTGTCGGCGCATCTCGCCGGCGATCACGACGCCGCGACGCTGGCAGGTCTGCTGGATCGGATCAGCGCCGAGGGCTGCGGCGATGACGTGAGCGCGGCGGTGGGCTGGTGGGAGTCCGGCACCGACCCGCCGACAGCGGAGCCTCCGGCGCCCTCGCCCGCGGGCCGCACCCCTCTCCCCTGGCTGGCCCCGCTGCTGATGGCCGCCCTGCTGGCGGGGGGCCTTGGGAGCACGGCCCTGCTGCGGGGTCGACCGGCCGCGACCATGCCCCCCGAGGGAGTTGCCTCGGCACCGGAGGCCGTGCGACGGGAGGCGCGCCGGCTCTGCCTCACCCCAACGCTGATCGAGCCGGAACTGCGCAGCCGGCGCAGCCAGTTCGAACGGTTGCGCCAGGGAAGTCTGAGGCCGCAGACCCTGCTGTCGCCAGCGGATCTCGATCCCCTCGGCGCGCTGATCGCCTGGAGCCACCGGTCCGCGGGCACAGGCGGGCCGGATCTCCAGACTGCCGAACACATCCCGGGCGCCGGGCCGGAGCTCGAGCTTGCCCTTGAGCGACACTGGCGCTCTCCCACCGCCCGACCCCCCACGCCGGCCCGTCCCCCTTCCGATGAGCGCTGATCCCCTCGGACTGCGTC
>JBKDPV010000009.1:0-27751 GCA_046342315.1 Cyanobacteriota bacterium | reverse complement strand
ACGAAGTCGCCCTGGGCCTCAGGGCCCCAGAGCAGCAGCAGGGAGTGGCCCATGGCATCAGCCGGGGTGCTCACCGCTGCGGTGAGGAAGTTGCAGCCCTCCAGGTAGGAGCTGGCAATGCCGTGGGTGTACCAGGAGGTGGCGAAGGTGGTGCCGGTCAGCCAGCCCCCCAGCGCCAGATAGGCGGTGGGGAACAGCAGCAGACCGGACCACCCCACGAAAACGAAGCGGTCGCGCTTGAGCCAGTCGTCGAGGACGTCGAACCATCCCCGGGCCGCCGGCGCGCGTCCTACAGCGATCGTCATGAGAGAACGGAGTGTGAGCGGGTTCGGGAACCCGCGGGGCTGTGGGATACCGGGCGATGGTAACAACGTTCCCTGGGGGCACGCGTGCGGCGACACGGGCTGAAATCCCGGTGGGACCGGAGCATCCGGGTATTTCTTCCTAGGGAGTTCATCCGGGCGGCCCGGTTCCGGGGCAGGATGGCTTTCCCCTGCCCCAGGCGCCCCTCCATGGCCACCAGCGGAGCCCCCACCCGCGATCCTTCCGCCGCCGACTCCAGTGGCGATGCCCTGGTCCTTGAACAACCCGTTCTCGGCTCCAGACGCCTCTCGAATGTGCTGGTCGCCTCCGCCGTGAGCCTCGGCGGTGTCGGCTTCCTTCTCACCAGCGCCTCCAGCCGACTCGGCATCAACCTCCTGCCGGTGGGCCATGCCGCCGAGCTCACCTGGGTGCCGCAGGGGCTGGTGATGGGCTTGTACGGAACCGCTGCCGTCCTGCTCGCCACGTACCTGTGGACCGTGATCACCATCGACGTGGGATCCGGCAGCAACCGCTTCGACCGCGGCAGTGGTCAGGCCAGGATCAGTCGTCGCGGCTTCCGCCGCCGCATCGATGTGGACATCCCTCTCAGGGAGATCCAGGCGGTGAAGGTGGAGGTCCGCGATGGCCTGAGCCCGGTGCGCCGCCTCGCTCTGCGCGTTCAGGGACGAAGGGATCTGCCACTGACCCGTGTGGGGGAACCCCTTCCCCTGGCTGATCTGGAACTGGCCGGAGCCCGCCTGGCCCGATTCCTCGGTGTTCCCCTCGAGGGTCTGTGATGAGGTGCTTCCGCAACCCCTCGCGCCCCGCACTCCGGTTCCTCCTGGCGATCCTCCTGCTGATCGCCCCCTTGAGCCTGGGAGCCTGCGCTTCCGATCAGGGCCGAAAACCGCTCGGTTGCGCCACCGCCAGCACCCCCTGCCTCAGCGGAACCGCCCTTGTGGAATTGGACACCAGCCGTGGCCCGGTTCAGATCCGACTGGATGGCAACGAAGCGCCGCTTACAGCCGGGAACTTTGTTGATCTCGTTCGACGTGGTGTCTACAACGGCACGGTTTTCCACCGGGTGGTACGGGAGCCCGTACCTTTCGTGGTCCAGGGCGGCGATCCCGCCAGCGCGGATCCGAAGACCCCGGTGGGTCAGTACGGCACTGGCAGTTTCATCGATCCCTCCACCGGTGAGGTTCGGCTGATCCCCCTGGAGATCAAGCGCAAGGGAGAGGCCCAGCCGCAGTACGGCGAGCCGCTCAGCACGCCTGTTGCCACCCGCCAACTGGCCCTGAGCCATGAACGGGGCGCCGTGGCCATGGCCCGCTCCGACGACCCGAATTCCGCCAGCGCCCAGTTCTACGTGGCTTTGGAAGCTCTGCCTGAACTGGATGGCCGCTATGCAGTGTTCGGTCGTGTCACCCGCGGGATGGAGGTAATCGATGAGATCCGGCAGGGAGACCGGCTGGTGAAGGCCCGGGTGATTGAAGGGGGGACGTTGGTGAAGGGGAAACCCTGAGTCAGGCCGGAACCCGCTTATCGGAGGCGGTGGCCTTGAGCAGCTCGGTGTTCACACCCGAAGCACGCTCCAGGGCCACCTTTCCGGTGCGTGCGATCTCCAGGATCCCGTAGTTCTCCATCAGCCGCTCCAGGGCCACCAGCTTGCCGGGGTCTCCCACCACCTCAAGGGTCAGGGCGTCGTCGGCCACATCCACCACCTTGGCCCGGAACACCTGCACCAGCTCGAAGATGGCGCTGCGGGTTTCAGCGGGGGCGGCCACCTTCAACAGCATCAGCTCCCGCTCCACAGCGGGGATGGTGGACAGGTCGATGACCCCCAGCACGTTGACGAGCTTGTCGAGCTGCTTGCTCATCTGCTCGAGCGTGCGGTCGTCACCTTCCACCACCATCGTGAGCCGGGAGACGCCGCGGTTCTCCGCCGGGCCCACCGCCAGGCTCTCGATGTTGAAGCCCCGGCGGGCGAACAACCCGGAAATGCGGCTCAGGGCACCGGATTCGTCCTCGACCAGCACCGAGAGGGTGTGCTTCATGGGGCGGCGGCGCTCTCAGCCCGCCAAGCTATCGCGCAGCGCGGAATTGTGGAGATCCACGGCGGCTAACCAGTCCAGAAGCAACGCATGGAAGGCCTCCGGGGTCTCGTCGTGAGGACAGTGGCCTGCGCCGTCAATCCGGTGCAAGGTCAGATCCGGGCGTAGTCGCTGACACTGCTCCCCCACCTCCGGTGGCACCAACCGGTCCTGTTGTCCCCAGAGAAGCAGCAGCGGCCGCTCCAGTCGCCTGAGCAGTGCGGGCGCCGTGGCGTGATGGGGCCGCAGTGCCATGGCGATGCTCATCGCCCGCAGGGCACGCACCGCCCCGGGACGACGGGCCGGACGGGCGATTACGCGGTGGAGGTCGCGATCGCCGATCACCGGCTCCCGGTAAGCGGCCTGGATGCCCAGATCCAACAGGGGCGAATGGGCCAGCAGGGGCACGATCAGCTCCAGTGGCAGCAGCCGGCAGAGCAGCCGCACCGACAGGCGCTGAAGACGGCGACGCCAGGGGCGTCGCCGCGGCGCCCGCAGGCCGCCATGGCCTGCCATCACCAAGGTGGGATCGGGCAGGGGCGCAGCAACAGCCCCCCGGATCCAGGCGGGATGGAAGACGCTGGCTGTAAGGGCCACCAGACCGCCGAGGGAATGGCCCACCACCACCGCCGGCTCCAGCACCACTAACTCCAGGAACGCCTGCAACTGGCGGGCCCAGAGGCGATTATCAAGACGCAGAGCCGGCTGAGCGGAGGCTCCGAACCCCATCAGGTCGAGGCCATACACGCACCAGCCGGCTCCCGCCAGGGCAGCGGCATTGCGGCGCCAGTGACCGCTGCCCGCCCCGAAGCCATGGAGCAGCACCAGCGGCGGATGGAGCGGATCCCCGAGCCTGCGCCAGTGGCACCGATAGCCGTTCCAGAGCCAGGTGTCGTGCCGCCCCCAGTCCACATCCGTTGAGGGTTCGGCAGGCTGGGGAGCGGCACTCAACACCAGCGGACCTGACGACGAAAGAAGACATTCACTATTGCGAAGGGGCGGCCCGCCTGCGGACCGGGGAGGGCTTCTTCAGGCCGGATTCCCGTCCGTCGAGGGATCTGGCGGTGCTGCTGGCCAGCGATCTCCAGTGCCGGGGCCCCCTCACGGTGCTCGATGCGATGGCCGGCTGCGGCATCCGCGCCCTGCGCTACGGCCTGGAGGCGGGAGCCACGGCGATCTGGGCCAACGACGCCGATCCGGACCGGCTGCCGCTGCTGAAGGCCAACCTGGCGGCCCTGCCCGATGCAAGCGCCGTGCGCACCACGGCTCTCACGGCCCAGCGGCTGCTGGCGGGATGTCTGGAGCGGGAGCAGCGCTTCGCCCTGGTGGACCTGGATGCCTTCGGTTGCCCCAGCGCCCTGCTGCCTCTCGCGCTGGAGGCGGTGGCCTTTGGTGGGCTGCTGGTGCTGGCCAGTACCGACGGCCGCTCTGCCACCGGGCACGACCGTCCGGCTGCCGTGCGCAGCCTGGGGGCGGCCGCACGGGCCCATCCGGTGAGCTGGGAGCTGGCGCTGCGCCTGCAGTTGGGGGCGACGGCCCGCTGCGCCTGGGCCCTGGGCCGAGGGATGGTGCCGGTGTTGGCACACAGCGAGGGCCGCACCTTCCGCACCGTGGTGCGACTTCGGCGCAGGCCTGCCGCCGGGGAGCTCGAAAGGCTGGGGCTGCTTGCGCACTGTCATGGCTGCGGCGACCAGCAGGTGCAGTCCTTGCTGCGGCTACGGCAGTGGCAGGCCTGCGCCTGCCCTCCGGGCTCCACTCATCCTCTGGCGGTGAGCGGCCCGCTGTGGATCGGCCCCCTGCAGGATCCAGACACCCTGGGGCGTCTGCAACGGCTGGCCGACGATCAACCCGACACCGCCTCTGCCGCGGCCCGGCGGCTGCTCAACCGGCTGGCCACCGATGACGGGGCCGAGCCCCGCTGCTGGCCCCTGGCCACGATCGCCCGGATGCTGGGCCAGGGGCCGCCACCGCTGGCGGATCTGATTCAAGGGCTGGAGCGGGAGGGCCACCGCGCCAGCGCCGGCGCCGTGATGCCGGCCACCCTCCGCAGCGACGCCCCCTGGCCCCTGATCCTCACCGTTGCAGGCCGCCAGGCCTGCTAAACAGGTACGCGTTCGCTCCGCGGGTTCATGGCCTCTGAAATCTTTGGCACCGCTGCCCTGTTCTGGGTGCTGATTCCCGTGGGTCTGGCTGGTGGCGCGATTCTGCTGAAGCTGCTCGACCGCTGAGTCCAAGGCCTGTCGCGTCTGCGTCAGGTGCACCCTTAGGCTCGCCCCTTCCGTCAGCAAGCCCACATGAAGGTATTGGTCGTCGGTGCGACGGGAACCCTCGGCCGCCAGATCGCGCGTCGGGCCCTGGATGCCGGTCACGGCGTGCGCTGCATGGTGCGCTCTCCCCGCCGGGCGGCCTTCCTGCAGGAATGGGGCTGCGAGCTCACCCGGGGCGATCTCTTGGAGCCCGCCAGCCTCGATTACGCGCTTGAGGGTCAGGACGCGGTGATCGACGCCGCCACGGCCAGGGCCAGCGATGGCGGCTCGGCCTACGACGTCGACTGGTCCGGCAAGCAGAACCTGTTCGCGGCCATGGGCCGCGCAGGCGTGAAGCGGCTGGTGTTCGTCTCGCTGCTGGAGGCCGAACGCCATCGCAACGTGCCGCTGATGGACATCAAGGCCTGCACGGAGCAGTGGCTCGAAGCCTCGGACCTTGCCTTCACCACCCTGCGCTGCGTTGGCTTCATGCAGGGTCTGATCAGCCAGTTCGCCATCCCTGTGCTCGAGGGCCAGACCGTTTGGGTCAGCGGTACTCCCACGCCGATTGCCTATATGAACACGCAGGACATTGCCCGCTTTGCCGTGGCGGCGCTGGAGCGTCCGCAGACGATCCGTCAGGCGTTTCCGGTGGTGGGCCCGAAGGCATGGACCACAGGGGAAATCACGCAGCTGTGCGAGCGCAACTGCGGCAAGGAAGCCCGCCTGTTCCGCGTTCCACCGGTGCTCCTGCGCTGGATGCAGGCGCTTACCGGCTTCTTCGCCTCGAGCCTGAACGTGTCGGAACGGCTTGCCTTCGCCGAGGTGGTGACCGCCGGCCGCGCCTTCGATGCACCGATGGAGCAGAGCTACGAGGCCTTCGGACTGGATCCGGAGGCCACGACAAAACTTGAGGATTACCTCAGGGAGTACTACGACACGATCCTGCGGCGACTGCGCGAGATGGAGGCCGATCTCGACAAGGATGCCAAGAAGAAGCTGCCTTTCTGAGGCCCGGCACCAGGCACCGCACAGACTGGCATCTTTGTACTATCGCCCTGTTCGGCTGCTCAGTTCCTCGCCATGGCCATCGCCCAGATCAAGAACCTCCAGCGCAGGCTGGCCAACCTCGAGGAGGAAGCCACGGCCGAGATCAGCCGGGCCTGCGGGCATGAGTTCTGGCTGAGCCTGGGGTTCGATGCCCTCGACACCCTGGAGGACGCTGATCGCCGCGCCAGAGCGAACTACTACTACGGCCAACTGCAGACTGTGCGCGAACTCAGGGACGCCCTCGGCTGATGCGACGCCATTCGTTTGCGGTCAGATTCCTCCATTGGCCCGCTGCCAGTCCGTCCAGCGTGAGGGGAGGGCCACCGTCCATCGGATCAATCCCCACCCGTACCAGCCGCAGGGTGGGCAGCCCCACAGCGGCGGTCATGCGTCGCACCTGACGATTGCGCCCCTCGCGCAGATCCAGTTCCAGCCATGCGGTGGGCACGGAAAGGCGATGGCGGATCGGCGGATCCCTTTCCGGCAGCCCCGGATCGGGAATCGAGCGGGCTCGGGCCGGCAGAGTCGACTGCCCCTGGATCACCACCCCCTCGGCCAGCAGAGCCAGGGCCTCCGGCTTCGGTGTGCCCTCCACCTGCACCAGATACCGGCGCCAGTGGCCCCAGCGGGGATCGGTGAGCCTGTGCTGCAGGCGCCCGTCATCAGTGAGTAGCAGCAGACCTTCGCTGTCAGCGTCCAGACGGCCGGCGGCGTACACCCCGGGAACGTCGATGAATTCGGCGAGAGGGCGCCAGCGACTACCGGGTTCCGGCGTGAACTGGCTGAGGACGCCGAAGGGCTTGTGGAACAGCAGGCTGGTCAGATCCCTGTCCCCCGAGGCGTTCAGCTTTCCGCGCGGGCGCGCCAGAGATTGACCACACCGATCGAGATCAGCAGCAGCCCGAGATCCATCGACAGGGGAGGCAGGATCATCGGTTGGGTTGGAGATGCTCAGGACCCTATCGCGCCGAGCCTGCGAAGAGGGCGTCGGCCGCAGCCTAAGATCAAAGTCTGTTCCTGCCCAGCGAAACGCCGCCCGCATGATCGAAACGTCCGGAGTGATCGAGAAGGAGCAGGGGAACGGGTTCTATCTCGTCACCCTCGAGCAGCCGGCCGGTCACCAGTGCCTGTGCCGGGCCGCGGGCAAACTCACCAAGTTCCGCATCAAGCTTCTGGCAGGCGACAAGGTGCTGGTGGAGATCAGCCCCTACGACCTTTCCCGCGGCCGCATCACCTACCGGGAGCGCAACGCTGGCGCCACGGGACCGAGGCCCGGCGGCAATCGACCCGGCGGCCCCCGCCGCCGCTGACTTTCCAGCAAACACTCCGGCGGGCTGAACCACCGGAGCTCATCCGCCTGGACCTACCTCAGGCGTGGATGCCGATCAGGGCTTCGATCGCCTCACGGAACTCACTGCGCTGCTTCACTCCGCGCCACTGCTGCTTCAACTCCTTGTCGAAGAACAGCTGCACGGTAGGGGTGCCGCTGACACCGGCCTGTACGGCGATCTCCTGATCGGCCTCGATATCGATCTCCACCCCCTGGGCCCGACCTCCCAGATCTTCAAGCACCCGCTTGAGCTGGGGCTTGAGCACATGGCAAGGGCCGCAGGTGGGCGAGGTGTAAACCACCAGCAGGGGCTTGGTGCTGTCGTGGTAGAGCTTCCGCAGGGCATAGCTGCCTTTCTGCCACAGAGCGTCCGGGTCGTAGTTCGCTTCGGTGCTCTCGGCAGTGCGCTTCGGTTCTCCCACTTCCTTGGGTTCCACCTCCTCGCGTGATGTGGTGACAGCCAAGCCGTGGTGGCTGAGCCAGCGTTCAGCCGCCAGTGCCGCCTGACAGCCGCTGCCGGCAGCGGTGATGCCCTGACGCCACTCAGCATCGGCCACGTCACCAGCCGCATAGACACCCTCCACAGAGGTCTCGGGACGGCCGGGAAGGGTCCGGAGGTAACCCCGCTCATCGAGATTGAGCTGGCCACGAACCAGGCGGGTGTTGGGGGTGTGGCCGATCGCGTAAAAAAGGCCCTTGACCGCCAGTTCTTCGGTTCCGCCTGTCAGGCTGTCCCTCAGAATGATCCCCTCCAGCCATTCGCCCCCTCCGATGGCGTCGGCAACCTGGCGGTTCCAGTGCACGGTGATCGCCGGATTCGCCAGCACCCGGTCGGCCATGGCGGCGCTGGCGCGCAGCTTGTCGCCACGAACGATCAAGTGCACATGGCTGCCGTACTTGGTGAGGTACACAGCCTCCTCACAGGCGGAATCACCACCACCCACCACCGCCACCGGCGCGTCACGGAACTGGGGGGTAGCGCCGTCGCAGATGGCACAGGCACTGATGCCGTGACTCCAGAACCGCTCTTCCTGGGCCAGGCCGAGGCGGTTGGCGCTGGCTCCAGTGGCAAGGATCACGGCGTGGGCCTGGATCGTGCGTCCCTCGGCCTGAATGCGGAACGGCCGCTGGGAGAGATCAATGGATTCGGCATCGGCCTCCACCAGACGGGTTCCCCATCGCAGGGCCTGGGCCCGGCAGCGGTCCATCAGATCAGGGCCAAGAATGCCGTCGGGGAATCCCGGGAAGTTCTCCACGTGGGTGGTGGTCATGAGCTGACCCCCCGGAATGCCGCCATCCTGGAAGCCGGTGATCAGCAGCGGAGCAAGATTGGCACGGGCCGCGTAGATGGCTGCGGTATAGCCCGCGGGCCCGGAACCGACGATGACCAGATTCTCAACTCCAGCGGAGGAAGCGGCGGTCTCGACCTGGTCCAGAGCCATGGCTTAAGCGGAATGACTATGGGTAGAGCCTAGAAGATCGACCGGCGGGACGGGCGAAGCAGATGGACTTGAGATCCTCTTTAGATTTCCAGGAGTCCGTCGGTTTCCGGCCTCGTTTTCCGCTGAAGATCCCGCGGCACCATCAGGACATTCTCCCGCAGGATGTCCGGGTGGTCTTCCAGGCAGAGGAGCCACTCGCGGAACTCCTCACTGAGGGCAAAGCTGTCTTCGTAGAGCTCGCGGCTGTCGAGAGCAGCCCGCCTGGCCAGTGCCCAGCACACCGCAACGGTCAGGCGACGGTGGACGGCGGGATCAATCCCGCTGCCTTCCCAGGGGTCGCGATCGAGAGGCTGTTCTGCGTGGCTGGCCATGGGCGTGTCCGCGCGAGCGTCCGGATGGGGCCCACGCTGCCGGCTGTTCGCCCCACCGAAGGTGTCGGTTGACACAACGTCGCAAACTCCATGATGCACCCTGTTGCTGCATCTGCCCACAGCGGGCCAGCAACGGAACAGAGAGAGCCTGATCAGGCGCTTCGTTTCAGGAAGGGAGGCAGTTCCGGACCTTTCATGGCGATCACGGCCCCAGCATCGTCCGCAAGAGCCACCAGGGGGGCTGGCCCATCGGAGCTTCCACCCTGGCCGACTGCCGCCTGGCCCGCCATGGCTGGTGAGCGCAGTCGGTAAGGCTCGCTCAGCGACCAGCTGCGGGCGTAGCCGATCAGCAGCGGATCCGCCGGTGCGTAGACATAGGAGGGCAAACGGGGAATCGGCTCACAGGCCGATCGCTCGCCATCCATCCGCACAGCACGGGTGATCGCCTGCAGGAAGCGGCTGCGGGTGACCACCGTGGTGAGGTAGACAACCACCCGCAGGCGCGGAGCGTCGAATCCCTCGGCGCACATGTCCACGCTCACCAGCCAGTCGGCCTCACCCTCCCGGAAGGCAGCCAGTCGTGACGCGGCGGTGGGGTCCTGGGAGTGGACCAGATGGATACGGTCGCCCTCCTCCTGCAGCAGGAGGCCGAGGCGTCGTGCATGGGCGATGTCGCGGGCGATCACCAGGCCACCGGCCCCGGGATGCTCCCGCCGTACCTTCTCAAGCCGACGGCGGGCCTGAACCAGCAGCCGCAGGGCGATGCCACTTCCGTCACCGAGGCGGATCGCCCGCCGCTGATTGCGGGCGCGCCAGCTCTCCCGCGCCTCAGCGGACAGCGGGGAAACCTCGCGCGTGCCTTCCTGCCGCTCCCGCCCGTGCTCCACCGAGCCGTCCTGAAAGCGGAACTCCAGGGGGCGCACATCCCCCGCCCGAATCAGGCGAAGGGGCTCGACGCAGAGGTCGGGAACGATCCGCTCACCCACCACGCCGCCTTCCTCTACCTGTACCCTCCGTGCGGCACAGAAGGCGAGGTTGTCGGCCCGGAAAGGAGTGCCGGAGAGGCCGAGCCTCAGCCGGGCCGAGCGGGTGAGGGTCGTGAACGCATGGCCCCAGGCGGAGGCCTCAGGTTCCTCCGGGTCGATCCCCAGATGGTGCACCTCGTCGGCGATGGCCAGCCAGGATTGACCCGCCAGCCAGCTCGGCAGGGTCTGCTCCAGCAGCACGCTGTGACGGCGGGCGGCTTGGTAGCTGAGCAACAGGCCGTCGGCCTCCACTGTCGCCTCCCCCTCGGAGCGCCGATCCCATTCGCGCAGATCCAGTCCTACACGTGGGGCCGAATCCAGCCATTGACGGGCGATCGAGCTGCGGTGGCAGAACACCACGAACCGCCCCAGACGCCCCTCCCGCCGCAGGCGGGCAAACCCCAACAGGGCACCGAGGGTCTTGCCGGCACCCGGTCCGGCATGGACCAGAACGTCATGGCCTGCGGGGAGGGGGCTGAGCAAACGGGCCCTCAGCAACCGGATGAGCCGGCCCTGCCACTCCCTTGGCTGCAGGCCGGGATCGCCGCAGAACCGGGACTGGGATCCCGGCGCCTGAGCCGCGGCCCGTCGGTTCCCTTTCTGCAGGGTCAGATCAAAGGAAGGCGGGGACATCAAAACGATCGAGCGGGGCGAGCAAGGGAGGGCAAATTTGGGTATTTCTGCTTATTCGTCACCCTGGCAGCGTCCCTATCTTCCGGCCATCGCCTCCTCCTCCGCGGCTGCCGCCATGGCCACGCCCCGTGATCCACTCTCCGAACAGCAGCGCCATCTGGAGCGCTGCTGGCAGCAGGAATGCGACATCGATCCGATGATCCTGCGGCTGCGCCTTCTGCGCCACCTCGGCTCCCTGCGCCAGGCCCTCTGCCTCGAGCAGGAGCTGCTTCCGCTGTTCTGATCGCCTCCCGTGGGCACCTCCGCACATTCCCGTTCGGAACGTTGCCGCCCGGGCCCCACCTCTTCCTAATGGAGAGAGTCATGGAGCCCGCTGCGCGTGATCCGATTGCTGGTCCCCAAGGAGGGGAATGAAGGCGAATGCCGGGTGGCTGCCACCCCGGAAACAGTCCGCCGACTCACCGGAAAAGGGGTGAGCCTTCTGGTCGAGCGCGGTGCCGGCGAGGCCGCCGGCTTCGCCGACGAAGCCTTCGCCGCAGAGGGTGCCGAACTGATGGAGGCCGATCACGAAGCATGGGGGGAGGTGGACGGCGTTCTCTGCGTCCGTCCCCCAGCCCCGGAAACCCTCGCGCGCCTCAGACCCGGTTCGCTGCTGGTGGGTCTGCTGGCTCCCCACGGAGCATCCTCCTTGGCGGAGGCTCTGGTGGACCGTCGGGCCTCGGCCATCGCCCTGGAGCTGCTCCCGCGCATCAGCCGGGCCCAGAGCATGGACGTTCTTTCCTCTCAGGCCAACATCGCCGGCTACAAGGCGGTGCTGCTGGCGGCCGCGGCGCTGGATCGCTACGTGCCGATGCTGATGACGGCCGCCGGCACCATCCAGCCAGCCCGGGTGCTGATCCTGGGGGCGGGCGTGGCAGGTCTGCAGGCCCTGGCCACGGCCCGCCGTCTGGGCGGCGTGGTCTACGTCTCCGACGTGCGGCCTGCCGTGAAGGAACAGGTGGAATCGCTGGGGGGGCGCTTCATCGATCCGCCCGCCCAGGAGGAGCGCCCTGCCGAGGCCGGTGGCTACGCCAAGGAGGCCTCCGAGTCGTTCCTCGCGGCGCAGCGCCAGCAGCTGGCCGAGCAGCTCGCCCTCGCCGACATGGTGATCTGCACCGCCCTGGTTCCAGGCAGGCCGGCACCGCGTCTGATCGATGAGGCCATGCTCGACGGCATGCGCCCCGGCTCGGTGGTAGTGGATCTGGCCGTGGCCCAGGGGGGCAACTGCTTCGGCACCGTCGCAGGCCGCACGGTGATCCGGAGGGGCGTGCAGCTGATCGGCGCCGATGCCCTGCCCAGCAGCGTGCCCAACCATGCCAGCGCGCTCTACGCCCGGAACATGGCCTGCCTGATCGAGCACCTGCTCGATGAAGGTGGCCTCCGGCTGGATCCTGCCGATCCGATCCTCGACGACTGCCTGATCACCCACGACGGGGTCTGCCGTCGTGAGGACATCCTCTTTCCTTCCCTTCCCGAACCCGTCGCTGCCGCCGGATGAACAGTCTGTCCTCGTCGCTCTGGGTGCTGCTGCTCGGCAGCCTCCTGGGGCTGGAGCTGATCGGCAAGGTGCCGCCCACGCTCCACACCCCGTTGATGTCCGGCGCCAACGCCATCAGCGGCATCACGATCCTGGCCTCGCTGACGCTGATCGGCCGTGCCCAGGGCCATCCGGCCCTGCTGGCGATCGCCGCCGTGTCGCTGGCCTTTGCCCTCTACAACGTGGTCGGTGGCTTCGTCGTCACCGATCGCATGCTCGCCATGTTCCGCCGTCGCGGGGAACGCTGACATGACCTCCCCCATGGATCTTCTGCACGGGCCTCTTGTAAGCGAGGCCATCGATCTGGGAGCGGTGCTGCTGCTCGCCCTGGGCCTTAAAGGCCTGGCCAAGGTGAGTTCCGCCCGCTCCGCCAATGCCCTGGCGGCGGCGGCGATGCTGCTGGCGGTGGTGGGTCTGCTGCTGCAGCTGCAACCGGATCCTGTGGCCTGGGCCTGGATCGCCGCCGGCACCGGCCTCGGCACGGTGGCGGGGATGGTCACCGCCCGCCGGGTGCCGATGACCGCCATGCCCGAGGTGGTGGCCCTGTTCAACGGCTGCGGCGGCATGGCCTCCCTGCTGGTGGCCTTTGGCGTGGCCCTGTTCGATGCCGATGCCACCGGTCTGGTCGACCGCATCTCGATCGCCGTCTCGGTGTTCGTGGGCGCCATCACCTTCAGCGGATCGCTGGTGGCGATGGCGAAGCTGCAGGGATGGCTGGATACGCCGGCCTGGACGCAGAGCCAGTTGCGTCACGGCGTGAACCTGGTGCTGGCGCTGCTGTGCCTGGCGGGTGCGCTGCTGCTGCCGGCGGATCCGGGCGGTCTGCCCCTCTGGCTGCTGGGCATCGCCGCCACCCTGCTGGGGATCGGCGTCACCCTGCCGATCGGCGGGGCCGACATGCCCGTGGTGATCTCGCTGCTGAACTCCTATTCGGGGGTGGCGGCGGCGGCGGCAGGCTTCGTGGTGGGCAGCCGCCTGCTGATCGTGGCTGGCGCCATGGTGGGCGCCGCGGGCCTGATCCTCACCCAGGTGATGTGCACGGCGATGAACCGCTCGCTGGTGTCGGAGCTCTTCGGTGGCGCCCTCGGTGGCGCTGCCCACGTGGGCGGCGGCGGCGACGAGGCCGGCTACAGCCGCATCACCTCCTGCAGCCCAGAGGAATGCGCCATGGCCCTGGAGCAGGCCGAGCGGGTGGTGTTCGTGCCGGGCTACGGCCTGGCGGTGGCCCAGGCCCAGCATGCGCTGCGCGAGCTCTCCAAGCTGCTGGAGGCCCACGGGGTGGAGGTGAGCTATGCCATTCACCCGGTGGCCGGCCGCATGCCCGGGCACATGAACGTGCTGCTGGCCGAAGCCGACGTCCCCTACGAGCAGCTGCTCGAGATGGACACCATCAACCCGGAGTTTCCCCGCACCGATGTGGTGATCGTGCTGGGGGCCAACGACGTGGTGAATCCCCAGGCCAAATCCGATCCTTCGAGCCCCCTGTACGGCATGCCCGTGCTGGAGGTGGATCAGGCGCGCCAGGTGTTCGTGGTCAAGCGCAGCCTCGGGGCCGGCTATGCCGGCATCGCCAACGCCCTGTTCGAACTGCCCCAGACGGCGATGGTGTTCGGCGACGCCAAAGCGGTGATCAACGGTCTGATCAGCGAACTGCGGGCGCTGGGGGTGGGACGGGCCAAGGCGGCGGCCTGATCCATCGGGCCTGCTTTCCTTCCAGGGGCTGATCAGGCGAAAGTGGGTCCCTGCGATCCACCGGGTCGGTCCCGGTTCCACCCCTGTTGGACCTGCCGCAGAGTCTGGGGCTGCCACCCTTTCGCCCCAGGGCCCCTTGGTGGGGGGCGGATCTTCAGACCCTGCGGGACACGGTGCGGCCGCAGAGGTTCCCTCGCCTCGATTCCGAGCCTCTGCTTGTGGACATCGGAGCAGGGGATCGGCTGCTCGCCCTGCTGGATCGTCCCCTCGATCGCCACAGCCCTCCCCTCGGGCTCATTCTGGTGTTGCCGGGGCTGGGCGGCGACAGCGAAGGCGTCGGGCCGCGCCGTCTCGGGCTGCAGCTCTGCCAGGCCGGCTTCGCCGTCTTGCGGCTCAACCTGCGGGGTGCTGGTGCAGGACGCACTCTGGCACGCGGCACCTATGCCGCCCGTTGTGATCAGGACCTGCTGCCGGTCATCCAGACCTGCCGGCTCTTGGCCCGCAGCCTCACAACGTCGGATCACCCCCTTCCCATGCTGGGCGTGGGCATCTCCCTGGGGGGGGCGATCCTGCTCAACCTGACCCACGGCCGGCCGCAGGATCCGTCTCCTTTCAAGGCCCTGATCTGTCTGAGCAGCCCCCTGGATCTCGCGGAGGCCTCCCGCCGGATCGATCGACCACGCAATGCCCTCTACCAGCGGTGGATGGTGCGGCGCCTGTTGCGCCAGGCCGAGGCCGATCCCCATGGGGTGAGTCCCGAGGAAAGGAGGAGGCTGTCCTCGTCGGACGGTGGCCCCCTCACCCTGCGGTTGTTCGATGCGGCTCTGACTGCCCCCCGATGGGGATGGGATTCGGTGGATGCCTACTACTCCGGGGCCTCGCCCTTGCGCTGGCTGCAGCAGGGCGGGATCGAACTACCCACCTTGCTGGTCCACGCCAGCGACGATCCCTGGGTGCCGGTGGACAGCCACCTTGCCCTCCAGGCCCGCTTGGACGGATCGCTGAGCAAACGAGTGAGCGTGGTGCTCACGCCGGGAGGCGGCCACAACGGCTTTCACGACGAAGCAGGTTGCTGGAGCGATCGCCTGGCGGTGCGCTGGCTCCGGAGTCAGTGCCCGGCCGCTGAAGGTCAGGCGCCAGATGGTGCGGCGGGTTCCTCCACGATCGGCAGAGCCCAGTAGGGCAACCAGTGGCTGAAGCTGCACCACGGACGGGTGAGCTGGAGACTGACGGGAGTGCCCAGGATCCAGGCCTTGCCATGGGGCTCGTGAGAAGCGCTGCGGAACGCCCAACAGCGGCCCTCGCCATCGAGTTCATGGAGTTCGGGCAGTCGCTGGGCCACAGCAATCGGCACGTGCTGCTCGAAGTCCGGCCCGGCTGGAGCCGCCTCGAGGAGCGATTCACCTGCGGGATGTGCAGGTTGCTCGACAGCGGCAGGGAGAGCCGCAGGCGCGGCAGCGGCGCCGTCACGGGCTTCGAGAGCCGCCAGCCGCTCATCCAGATCGAGCAGGCACTGTTCGTTGGTGAGCAGGGTGCTGCGTTCCCGCAGCTTCGACCAGCAGGGGGACTTGGACATGAGGGGTTGAGGGTGAAGGGGATGCGTACGGCTGCTCAGGAGGGGAGAAGCGGAGACTCACGGTGATGACGGGGCCTGAGCAGGGAGATCACTCCGTGAGGCTGAGGAGAAGGGAGCCGTCTCAGCCTCCAGCTCGATCCAGCCGTCGCTCTCATGGGCCTGCCCCGCAGAAACGGCGGGCTGCTCCTGCTCTGACGGGTCCGCCGTAGGCGTCGATGCCGCCTGAGCCGTGAGGGAGGGGCTGGACCTTGGGCGGGAGGAGCGGTCCTTCACGTCGTCAGGGGAGGCCGGCCTTGGAGTGGGCAGATTGGCAGGAGTGGGGGGAGCGGAGCTGCTGCCGTGGCCCCAGCCACGGCCGGCGGGTTGCTGATCACCGCCGGCGGTCGGCGTCGCGGGAGAGACAGAGTGGACAGAGCGGGCAGGCCGAGAGCCCGGGAGATCGGCTGGACTGGGTGAGTTGGCCGGACGGTCCGGAGCTGGTTTTGCCACCGGAGCGGGTGAGAGTGCGGGAGGAGTGGATGAAGGCTCCGGCGGACGCTGAGCCATGGGTCGCAGCAGAGCCATGGATGCTGCAGCACCTCCAGCCGCCAGCAACAGGAGAGCAACAGGCCGGAGCATGGGCATCCGGCGGCCTTCCGAAGAGCGGGCTTCGCTGGTGGAGGTATCCACCCGGACGCCGTTGCGCTCGAGCACTCGGTGGATCCGCTCCTCAATGGGAGGGCGGACGATGTCAGGTGCCGGGATCAGGTCAGAGGGAGATTCGTGGTGTTTTTTTTTGCCACCTCGGCGCCATCTTCCCCAAGCAGCTCGACCACGGCCTCATCGGCAGCCACCGCGGTTGGCACCTCGGGCTCGACCGCCGTCCCGGCGGCAGCAGCAACGGGCGGAATAGCCACACCCACCGCACGCTCCTCGGAGAAGGAGGAGAGGAACTGGACATCGTCGACACGGAGGCCAGGGGGGGATTCTTCCGCCGTTGGAGATGTCTCATCGGGGAAGGCTCCCTCGGGATGCTCCTGGGCCAGGGGAGGCACCAGAACGGCCTCCTCCAGGATCGGCTCCGCGGTTCCCTCCAGCTGCGGTTCGCCTGACTGCACAGCCACCGGCAGGGGCGCCAGCAGCAACGAGTGCATCAGCGGCTGCATGAAGCCGTTGGTGGTGGCGATCACGTCGGTGAGATTGCTGATCGGCACGCTGCGCAGCTTGGCGTTGAGGGCGCCGATCGCGGCGCGATACACCTCGGATGGGAGCTGCTGCTCGAGGGTCTGGAAAAAGCGGGTGCGGAACTCGCCGATCGATCCTTCACCGGTGGCGTGGATGCCGGGGGAGATGATGCCGCCGGCCTCCTCGATCGCGTCCTGCATCACCCTCAGGGTTTCGTTGGTGAGGTTGCCGGCAGCCGCTTCCTGCACAACGGTCTGCTCGGCATGCACCGCCTTCACGGCCGCCGAGAAGATAGTGGTTTCGAGTTCGGGGCGATGGGTGATCGCCTCCTCGATCGTGCGGAAGACGAGGGTCTGACGGATCGGATCGAGAGCCTTGAAGGCCTGGAGCGTGGGGTTGTTCCAGCCCTGGGCCAGCAGCGGAGTGAAGAAGAGCGAGATCGACTTGAACAGATCGTTGAGGCTGCGGGGCTTGAGGTCGCGCAGCCGTGCGTTCAGGGCCGAGATCGAGGCGGCGTAGACGTCGGGAGGCAGCAGGGGCTGCAGGGCCTTGAAGGTGGAAGCCCGGAAGCCCGCCACCGACTGTTTGCCCTGGGCATAGGTGGAAGGGGAGAGCAGACCGCCGGCCGCCTCGATCCGGCTCTCCAGGGCCGCCAGGTGCTCATCGGCCAGCTGACCGGCAGCAGCGGATTCCAGCACCGCTTGCTCAGCCTGAAAGGCAGACACCACGCTGGCGAAGGTGGCATCGGAGCGGGGGGGTATGGCGGAGAGGGCGTCCTGGAGAGTGCGGAACACCAGCACCTGACGTTCGGCATCGAGAGCGCCGAAGGCCTGTAGGCGCTGAGTGTTGCTGCCGGTGGGAACGAGAGGCGAGAAGAAAGCGGCGATGGCCTGGAAAACCCGGCCCAGGTCGTTGAGCTTGAGGGCCTGGAGCCGGGCATTTAGCGCGGCGGTGGCGGCCTCCACCACCTGGGGGGTGAAGGTTTTCTTGAGTGCCCCGAAGGTGGCTGCCCGGAAAGCTGCCACGGAATGGTCGCCCTGGGACCAGAGGCCAGGGGCGATCACGCCGCCGGCGGCCTCGATGTCGTTCTCCAGCTTCTCGAGATGGGCGTCGCTGAGCTGACCCTGCTTCGAGGATTCCACCACCTGGGTGAGAGTGGTGTAGGCGGCGACCACGCTGGGGAAGGTGGCCTCCAGACGCGGCGGCACAGCGCTGATGGCCTCCTGGATCGTCTGGAAGACCAGCACCTGGCGCGACTTCTCCAGGCCGGCAAAGCCCATGGCCGCCTCGGCGTCATCCCCTGTGAACGGCAGATTTCGGGAGGCGTCGTTGGAGGCCAGGCTGGAGGAAGGATCCATGGTGGGAGGAAGAAGGCCTCGAAAAGCCGGTTTAGGCCGGGGACCGGCGCCTGGGTCCGGCGGGGCCATGATCTGCCCACCGGCACCATCCGGCAGAGCTTACACGCCGTTTTTGGTGCCAGGAGGGGCCGATCGCGTCTCCCGTTCAGACAGCGCCGCCTCGCCACCGAAGGCCAGGAAGGGGGTGCGACGAAGGATCCATTCCTCCACCGGACAGCCCCCGATCACGTGGTCATGCACGATCCGTTCGATCCGCTCGGGTGTGACGCCGCCGTAGAGGATGCCTTCAGGCCAGATCAGAAGGATCGGGCCACCCTCACAGACCCGCAGGCAGTCGGCTTTGGTGCGCAACACCACACCGGCGGGACGCCCAGGATCCTCAAGGCCCAGCGTTCGGATCAGGGTCTTCAGACGCTCCCAACTCGCCGCGCCCACAGCCGGATCTCCGCAGAGGGCCTTGGTGGGGGTGGCGCAAAGCAGCAGGTGGTGGGCGATCGCCATCAGGGCTCAACGGGGAAGCAGGCCAACGGGAACCGATCCCACCGGAGCCAGAGCTGCTTCGCGCACAGCCCTGCGGGCCCAGGCATCGATGGCAAGCACGTCTTCGAGGCTAGGTGCGGGGCGTAGATCGACCCGGTGGCGGTCACACACCTGCTCGATCAGCCGGGGAATGTCGAGGAAGTGGATGCGTTCCTCCAGGAACAGGGCAACCGCCTCCTCATTGGCGGCATTCATGGCGGCGGGCATGGTGCCACCAGCCCGCCCGGCCGCATAGGCCAGCTCCATGCAGGGGTACTTCGCCCGGTCGGGCTGGCGAAAGGTGAGCTGACCCACCTGGGTGAGGTCGAGGCGGGGCCAGGCGGTGTCGATCCGCTCCGGCCAGCTGAGGCAGTAGAGGATCGGCAGTTTCATATCGGGCCAGCCCAGCTGGGCAAGCACCGAGGAATCGGCCAGTTCCACCATCGAATGGACGATCGACTGCGGGTGGATGACGATCTCGATGTGGTCGTAGTCGAGGCCGAACAGGTAGTGGGCTTCGATCACCTCGAGCCCCTTGTTCATCAGGGTGGCCGAATCGACCGTGATCTTGCGGCCCATGCTCCAGTTCGGATGGCTGGTGGCATCGGCCACCGTGGCCTTCACCAGGTCGGCGGCTTCCCAGTCGCGGAAAGCGCCCCCGGAGGCCGTGAGCTGAATGCGTCGCAGACCCGGCGTAGGCACCCCGGTGGACAGGCGGGCGGTATCGGCCCAGGGAGTGCCCTGGAGGCACTGAAACAGCGCCGAGTGCTCGGAATCCGCCGGCAGCAGGCGGCTGCCGCTGGCCTCCAGCTCCGGCAGCACCACCGGGCCGGCGGCGATCAGAGTTTCCTTGTTCGCCAGGGCCAGATCCTTACCGGCGCGGATCGCGGCAAGGGTGGGCAGCAGCCCGGCGCAGCCCACGATGCCGGTGACCACCAGATCGGCCGTAGCCCAGGCGGCGGCAGCACACAGGCCTTCGCTGCCGCCCAGAAGCTCCGGCGGCCGAGCAGGACGCAGGTTGGGCGCGAGCGCCTGCAGCCGCTCGCGCAGCTCGGCCACCCGCTCGCCATCCGCCAGAGCCACCACCTCAGGCTGGTGCTCGAGGATCTGATCGATCAGCAGGTCGAGGTTGTTGCCGGCGGTGAGCGCCACCACCTTGAACCTCTCCGGGAACTCCCGGACGATCTCCAGGGTCTGGGTGCCGATCGACCCGGTGGAGCCCAGCACGCTGAGGGTCTTCATGGCGGGGGCTGCAGCGGCAAGGTTTCCAGTTTCCCATCGGCGCCCCACCCTCAGACCGCCACCCTGCGCCGGTTTGACTGGGGAGCCCCTCTCCTGTGCCATGAACTGGCTGCGCCGCTGGAACTTCATCGAACGGGCCCGGCAGGAGCGGCTGCTGTGGGACGCCTATGAACGTCGGGAGAACCTGGATGACCTGCTGGCGGCGTGCGCAGTCCAGGCGGAAGCCGGGGATGGGGAGGCCGCGTTCCGACTGGAGGTGTGGCGCACAACGAGGGAGCGGATCCAGCGCCTGGAGACGCTGATGGCCTCCAGGGGAAAGCCGCCGGAAGCGCCCTGAAGCATTCAGAGGACTGCCCGGCTGGCCCTCACCCCCAGCGCCACGGCCAGGCTGATCCCCAGGCCGAGTGCCGCCCGCAGCAGGTCCTCGGCAAGGGAGTCCGCGGCCGATCGCCAGGCCCGCTGGCCCAGACGCAGCAGCGCCAGCTCACGCCCCGCCAGCAGACCAAGAAACGCCCAGGTGGTGCTGAGGGGGTAGGAGCTGATCCGGCCCATCACGAACAGCACAAAGCCGTAGATGCCAGCGAGGAGCGCTGCGGAGCGCGGATCGCCGCTGTTGGTCTTGCTGATCAGCCGCTGCTGGATCGCGCCGCCGTTTTCGGCCATCAGCAGGGCCAGCCCCACCAGCAGCACGGCAAGGGAGCCGGCCATGGCGCCGGGACTCAGCCGACGGGGCAGGTAGATGTAGATGTTGGCCAGGTCCTGCACCAGCCACTGACTCCAGAGCCAGCCGGTGGTGAGCCACTGCAGCACCAACCAGAATGTCAGCGACGACTGCCCGGGCCCTGCAGCCGCCGGGGCGGGATGGTTCTCGGCTGCGATGCCCTCCGTGGACGGATCAGCAGGAGATCTCTCCAGCCTCCAGAGCAGCACCCCCCAGGCCAGCAGACCCACCGCCAGACCCAGGCCGTAGCCGGCCAGTGAATGGCGCAGCAGCGGCTGAACACTGGCCGGGTCCACGGCCGTGAGCAAGAGGAATGAGGTGCTCACCGGCGCCCCCCACTGGGTGAGCAGCAGCACGCTCAGCGAAGGCAGCAGATCGATCCAGCGCAGATCGATCTGCGGAGCGAAGGTCTGCAACCGCCCCCAGGCGGGATCCCCCTCGCCCCACCACCAGCCGAGCAGCAGAACCGCCGCCAGCAGGGCAGCCAGCCAACAGAACTGAAGCAGCCTGGGTGCGCGGCCACGGTTGGCGGCGAGGAAGGGCCCGAGGGTCTGAAGGGCGTCGTTGCCGATCACGGCGTACCCCGCCAGCACGAACGCGGCGATGGCCAGCGGGGAGCTCACGGGCGCCGGTCCCTCAGGCCCGGATCCAGTCAGTGATGCCGCCGGGCCGGTCGATCAGCTCGATCCCGCGGGCCCGCAACTCGTCGCGGATGCGATCGGCCGTGGCGAAGTCCCGCTCCGCCTTGGCCTGGCGGCGTGAGGCGATGGCGGCCTCCACGTCGGCCGCGTCGGCCTGTCCAGCCGCCGCCGGGCCGCTGCTGGGCGCGTTTTCCGGAATCAGCCCGAGTACGTCGGCCAGCTCGAGCAGCAGGGCCCCCCGTGCGCGGAGTTGAGGCGCCTCCGCCTCGGCGACTGCTGTGCGATCCCCTCGCTGCTGCCGATGGGCAAGGGCCCGCAGGGGACGGGCCAGCTCGAACAGCACCGCCAGGGCGGCGGAGGTGTTGAGGTCGTCATCGAGAGCGGCGCCGAAGCGCTCGCGGAAACCGGCGAGATCACCCTCGACCTCAGGGGTGGCGCTCCCGGGGACACCGGCAGCTTCGGCGGCGGGATCAAAGGCCTGGGCGGCGAGGTCAAGCGCCGCGTTCAGCCCCTTCCAGCCGCTGGCGGCCGCCTCCAGGGCCTCGGAGGTGAAATCCAGCGGCTTGCGGTAATGGGCCTGGAGCACGAACAGGCGCAGGGTCATCGGGCTGACGCCGCTCTCGAGCAGCGCGCGGATGGTGGTGAAGTTGCCCAGGGATTTGGACATCTTCTCGCCGCCCACGTTGACCATGCCGTTGTGGAGCCAGAAGTGGGCCAGGGGATGGCCGCTGGCCGCCTCCGACTGGGCGATCTCGTTCTCGTGGTGGGGGAAGATCAGGTCGGCGCCACCGAGATGGATGTCGATCGTGTCGCCGAGTTCCTGGCGCACCATCGCCGAGCATTCGATATGCCAGCCCGGTCGTCCAGGCCCCCAGGGGGAGGGGAAGGAGGGCTCTCCAGGCTTGGCGCCTTTCCACAGGGCGAAATCGAAGGGATGGTGCTTGCGTGACTCCTCGGCATCAGCGAGCCGGCCGCTGGCGCCCTCCTGCTGCTGATCGAGGTCGCGGCCGCTGAGCTTGCCGTAATCGGCCTTGGCCATCACCGCGAAGTAGACATCGCCATCGGCGGAATAGGCCGCCCCCTTGGCCTCCAGCTCGCTGATCAGCGCCCGGATGCCGTCGAGACAGAGGGTGGCGCGGGGCATCCGGTCGGCCCTCAGGATGTTGAGGGCATCCATGTCGGTGAAGTAGTCGGCGATGTTGCGTTCGCTCACCGCCTCCATCGAACTGCCCTCCTCGGCGGCCCGCCGGAGGATCTTGTCGTCGATGTCGGTGAAGTTCTGCACGAAGGTCACCGCGTAGCCTCGCCACAGCAGATGACGGCGCAGCACGTCCCAGACGATGTAGCTGCGGGCGTGGCCGAGATGGCAGAGGTCGTAGACCGTGACGCCGCAGCAGTAGATGCTCACCTTCCCCGGCTCGAGCGGCACGAAAGGCTCGGTGCGGCGGGTGAGGGTGTTGGTCAGCCGCAGGCTCACGGAACACAAGGGCAAGACCGGGGCACCGTAGGTCGCCCGCCTGCGGCACCCCGCGCCGATCGGGCAGGCTGGGGAAGGTTCGCGCTGCCGCGCATGGATCCGCAGCAGGTGCCCGTGCTGCTGTTGGCCTTCCGCCGGCCTGAGCTGACGGCACAGGTCCTGAGCCTGCTGCGCCAGGTGGGACCCCGCAGGCTCTACGTGGCCACCGATGCGGCTGCCCCCGACCGGCCTGGTGAGGCGGCGCTGGTCCAGCGCACCCGGGAGGTGATCGACGCCGGTGTCGACTGGCCCTGCCGGCTGGAGCGGCTGGATCGCCGCGAGCACCGCGGCTGCCGACGGGGGGTGGCGGAGGCGATCAACTGGTTCTTCGCCGCCGAAGCGGAGGGGATCGTGCTGGAGGACGATGTGCTGCCCGAGCCGTCGTTCTTCCCCTTCTGCGCCGCCCTGCTCGAGCGCTACCGCCACGATGAGCGCATCGGGGCGATCAGCGCCAACAACTTCCAGCCGGGTCCTCCCAGGGACGGGGCGAGCTACTACTTCTCCCTTTACAACCATGTGTGGGGCTGGGCCAGCTGGCGGCGGGCATGGGCCGCCTACGACGCCGAACTGGAGAGCTGGCCCCGGTTCCGCGACCAGGGCTGGCTGGAGGACGTGGGCGGGCGCCGCTTCGCCCACTACTGGCGGCGACAGATCGACCGGGTCCACCGCAGCGAGCTGGACACCTGGGACTACATCTGGACCTACAGCTGCTGGCAGGCCGGCCTGCTCACCTGCCTGCCAGCGGTGAATCTGGTGCGCAACCTCGGCTTCTCCGACCCCCTGGCCACCCACACCACGACGGGGCGGGCGCCCCACGGGGCCGTTGGAAGGATGGACTTCCCCCTGCGCCATCCGGCCCAGTGTGTGCGGGATGCGCGGGCCGATCAGCACACCTTCCTCCACCATTTCCATCCGCCACTGCCTCGGCGGGTGCTGGGGCGGCTCCAGCGGGCGCTGGGAGCCGCCTGAGCTCAGAGCAGGCTTCGGTAGAGCGCCCCATGGTCGGCCACCATCCTGGGCAGGCCATAGGCGATCACCCGCTGACCCCATGCCCTTGGACCGAGCCGCACTTGCGGGCGGGGCAGGCTGGTGTGGTCCACCAGGGCATCGCACCAGGCAACGCCCCTGCCGGGATCGAGCAGGGTGGCGAAGTCGCCCGCCACCTCCCGGTGCACCGGGATGGCGGAGGCCAGCACCGGCGCATCGCAGGCCAGGGCCTCGATCAACGGCAGGCTGAAGCCCTCCGCCAGGCTGGGGACAACGACGGCGCGGCAGTGGCGGTAGAGCCAGGCCAGTTCGCAATCGTCGGCGGCGAGGGCGCGTACCCGGTGGCCGAGGCCGAGGGCGGCCAGCTGCCGGCGTTCCGCCGGCCGCAGCGGACCGCCGCCAACCAGCACCAGAGCGGTGGTCCCCCCGAGGCGGGCGAGCGCCTCCAGCACCACGGGCAGGTTCTTGTAGCGCTCGCGCCGGCCGAGATGCAGAAGAAAAGGCTGCTGGGGCATAAGCGCCGGTGGCCTGGGTGACACCGCACCCAGTCCCGTGCCCAGGTGGATCACGCGGATCCGATCCGCCAGGTGGGGAACCTGCTCGATCAGGTCGGCCGCACTGCTGGCGCTGACGCTGACGATGCGGTCGCTGCGCTCGAACCACTCCCGCTTGCGGCCATGGGGCGAACCAGCCGGGAAGTGCTCCGGGAGACGCTCCGGCGTCATGTCGTGCAGGGTGGAGACCAGAGCGCCGCGAGCCGGCCGCTGTGGAGCGCCGAGGTAGTAGGTGGCATGCAGCACATCCACGCCATCGCAGGGAGCGGGCCAGGCGGCGGGATCGACCCCCAGGCGCCGGGCCAGAGCGAACGGCGCCATCGGCAGACGCTGCAGATCCGGGCGGGCGAGATGATGGTTGGCGTGACGACGGAAGAGCAGCACCGGCTTGACGTCAGGAGCTGCTCCCTGCTCCAGCCCCGTGATCAGGTCGCTGAAGTAGCGGCTGATGCCGCCGCGACGCAGCAGACAGAAGATCTGCCGGTCAAAGCCGATCCGGGCCGGGTGAGGGCTCATCCGCCAGCCCGTCGGCTGCCGCCGGTATCTCCGGCAGCATGGTGCCTGCAGCAGAGGGAGAGGCGGAACGAGGTCATGAAAGGGCGCCAGCCATTCCGGGGCAGGTCCCATGATCGTTGAGGCGAATGGTCGGCTCACGGTGCTGGGCCTCTGCCGCGACAACCCTCTGGAGCTGGAGGACAGCCTGGCCTCCCTGGCGGGGCAGGTCCTGCCGCCCGACTGGCGGGTGGAACTGCTGCTGATCGATGGCTCGGCAACGGCCGCCTGCCAGGAGGTTCTCCATCGCTGGCAGCCACGGATGGAGCGGACCGGGATGACGGTGAGGCACCATCCCCATGCCCCCCGCGGCATCTACGACGCCCTCAACGCAGGTCTGGCCCTCTCCTCCGGCGCGTGGCTGCAGGTGCTCACCGCCGGCGACCGCTACGCCGATGCCACCAGCCTGGCGCGCCTGCTGCGCCATGCCCATGCGCTGGCTGAGGAGCGAAGGGGAGCCCCACCCGCTGCGGTGTTCGGCCAGGCCTGGGTGGATCCGCCGGCCGGATCGGGCGTTCCCCCCTGGCTCACGCCCGATCCGGCCGTGGTGCGGCTTGATCGCTGGCTGCGGCGGATGGTGCCATGCCACCAGGCCTTCCTGTTCCGGGGGGACTTCGCCCGCGCCCATCCCTATGCGGCCCGCCTCGGCGTGACGGCGGACCGGCCGGTGATGCGCGCGGCGATCCGGGCCGCCGGCCCGGGCGCCTATCTGCGGCAGCCCGTCTGCCACTTCCGACTCGGGGGAGTGTCGAGCCGGCAGGGGATGGTGAAGGCCCTGCTGCGGCCCTGGCCGGAGCTCACGATCCGGCTGATGCGTCGGCAGGCGCGCTGGATGGGGTGGCTCTGTAGCGGACACCTGCCTGGCAGCCGTGTTTGAATCGCGCACGAAACTCGGCCCACGATGGCAGCAGCGCGCAAGGGCATCATCCTGGCCGGTGGCAACGGAACTCGTCTGGCCCCGCTCACCGGAGCCGTCAGCAAGCAGCTGATGCCGGTGTACGACAAGCCGATGATCTACTACCCCCTCACGACGCTGATGCTGGCGGGGATCCGTGAGGTGCTGGTGATCACCACCCCGCACGACCGGCCGGCCTTCGAGAGGCTTCTGGGCGACGGCACCGCCTGGGGGATGACCATTTCTTATGCCGTGCAGCCCAGTCCCGACGGTCTGGCCCAGGCCTTCCTGATCGGCGACGACTTCCTCGATGGGGCGCCGGCAGCCCTGGTGCTGGGCGACAACCTGTTCCACGGCCATGACCTGATTCCCCAGCTCCAGTCGGGCAGCGAGCGCACGGAGGGAGCCACGGTGTTCGCCTATCCGGTGCGGGATCCGGAGCGCTATGGGGTAGTGGACTTCGACAGTGAAGGCAGGGTGTTGGGCATTGAGGAGAAGCCTGAGCGGCCGCGCTCGCGCTACGCGGTGACCGGTCTTTACTTCTACGACGAGCGGGTTGTGGAGCGGGCCCGCCAGGTGAAGCCCTCCCCTAGGGGCGAACTGGAGATCACCGACCTCAACCAGTTGTATCTGGAGGAGGGCTGCCTGCATGTGGAGCTGATGGGGCGAGGAATGGCCTGGCTGGACACCGGCACCCCCGACTCCCTGCACGAGGCCGCCAGCTACATCCGCACCCTGGAGCACCGGCAGGGGCTGAAGGTGGGCTGTCCGGAGGAGGTGGCCTGGCGCATGGGCTGGATCGAGGATGGTCAGTTGGAGCTGCTGGCGGCTCCGCTGCACAAGAGCGGCTACGGCGCCTACCTCCTTCAGCTGCTGCACGAAGCCTGAACCCATGCAGATCGACCGTTTCCCGATCGAAGGCCCCTTGCTGCTCACCCCCCGCGTGTTCGGCGACGAGCGGGGCTTTTTCCTCGAGAGCTGGAACCGCCGCAGTTTCGCCGAGGCTCTCGGCCTCAGCCTCGAAGCTGCTCCGATGTTTGACCAGGACAACCAGTCCCGCTCAGCCCAGGGCGTGCTCCGGGGCCTGCACTACCAGCTTGAACCCCATCCCCAGGCGAAACTGGTCCGCTGCGTGGCCGGCGAAATCTTCGATGTGGCGGTCGATCTTCGCTGCAGCTCCCCCACTTACGGCCAGTGGGTGGGGGAGCGGTTGAGCGGCGCCGACCATCGCCAGCTTTGGGTGCCGGCGGGCTTCGCCCACGGGTTCCTGGTGCTGAGTGAAAGCGCCGATGTGCTGTA
Source organism: Cyanobacteriota bacterium (assembly GCA_046342315.1). GTDB lineage: Bacteria > Cyanobacteriota > Cyanobacteriia > PCC-6307 > Cyanobiaceae > Cyanobium. The sequence continues at coordinate 966 of JBKDPV010000009.1, read as the reverse complement.
CAAAACCAGCGGCTTCTGGCACCGCGAGAGTGAGCGGTCGCTGCGCTGGAACGATCCGGCCCTGGCGATCGACTGGCCCCTGGAGGCGCTGGGGGGAGCACCGCCGCAGCTTTCCGCCAAGGATGCCGAGGCTCCCACCCTGGCCGAACTGGCCTCCGCTGGGGATCTGTTTGCATGAGCCAACGATTGCGGGTTCTGGTGACCGGCCGTGATGGCCAACTGGGTCGAGCCTTGCTGGAGGCAGTGCCCGAAGGGGTGGAGGCGATCGCCAGCGGTCGCGCCGATCACGATCTGGCCGATCCCGAGGCCTGCAGGCGGGCCGTGACCGATGTGCGCCCTGACTGGGTGCTGAATGCGGGGGCCTACACCGCCGTCGACCGGTCGGAAAGCGAACCGGAGCTGGCGCGGGCCGTCAATGCCGGGGCGCCCGCCGCCTTCGCCGCGGCCCTGGCGAGAAACGGCGGTCGCCTGCTGCAGGTGAGCACCGACTTCGTGTTCGAGGGAAACCAGGGTCATCCCTATGCACCAGAGCAACCGCTGGCGCCCCTAGGAGTTTATGGAGCCACCAAGGCGCAAGGGGAGCGCCTGGCGATCGAGCGGCTCGGGACGGAGCGCACCTGCGTGCTGCGCACGAGCTGGGTGTACGGGCCCGTAGGCGCAAACTTCTGCCTCACGATGCTGCGCCTGCACCGGCAGCGGGCCCTGACGGGCCAGTCCCTGGGCGTGGTGGCCGATCAGGTGGGCTGCCCGACAGCCACCGCAGGCCTGGCCGCCGCCTGCTGGGCCGCCATCGATCGGGGTGTCAGCGGCCTGCACCACTGGAGCGACGCCGGCGCCGCCAGCTGGTACGACTTTGCGGTGGCCATCGGCGAGCTGGGCCAGCGGCAGGGCCTGCTGGGCGAAACTGCCCAGGTGGAGCCGATCGCCACCAGCGATTACCCCACGCCGGCGCAGCGCCCCTCCTAC
>JBKDPV010000008.1:0-31077 GCA_046342315.1 Cyanobacteriota bacterium | reverse complement strand
GGTTTGGTGGTGATGCTCCGAACAGGGTCACAGACCGGCCCACCCATTGCCACAGCTGAGATCTGAGGGAGGCGAGCCGTCAGCCCCGGCTAAGCCGGGGCTGCTCCTCCCGAGTTACACCACTCCATGGGACGCTGCTCCGACAGGGCGTCCAGAGTTGTGTAGCTGAATGAACAGGTGGTTTGCGGACCCGTGAACCATGGCTACCAATGAGAGGCTTGCCGCAGAAATCCCTGCTGGGACTGGACTTAATGGCCATTGCAAGGAACTATCCGGCGTGGTTCTCGGAAAGCACCGGCTGCCTGTAGGTGGTTCTCGGAACCTGCCAATCACAAGTTAGGCATTCAGGGAAACACCCTGTGACTAGCAAGATTCCGCTGATACCGATAAATGCTTGCGGAATGCAGGGTGGATTACAATCCATGGATATGAAGATATGTCTTCTTCCGCCAAGGGGTCATCACAATTAAAGCCATATGAAGGGACTGACTCTGGATTGCGTAGCAAGCCAACTAACCCCGATATATAAAGCACGTAAACATACTTTACTCGAATTGCATCAACATTGGCTTCATTGTACTCACAAGCAATTATGTAGTCATCAGGCTGATCTCCTCCGGAAAACTTGCTGACTATATCATAGCTTAAAGACTCTAGTTCGCCTTGCGAGATTGAGGATTGCTCAAATTGGGTTGGACGCGATCTTAAGAGCTTTTGCGATATGGCATTTAACTGAGGATATGTACCTCGCCACTCGTCACATAGGGCTTTAAGCCGCTCTCTGGAATAGCCTTCTTCTGCGTTTTGTATAGTAGCAAAGTCTATAGTAGCGTTGCCATCAGATTGGGCAATGCAGGTGTTGAAAAACGATATCAGATCTCTTGGCCGATAGAGAGTTCGGTGAATCATGTAATCCAGCATATAATCGCTTGATATTTCCTCTGGGTCATCCAAATCCCGCATAAGGACGTCGGCGTGAGAGACATCCTGAGTTGTATATCGCCTTTTTACCATAGCATTAATTCGCTTGTCGAGTAGCTCGATCATATCTCGTTTTGACCAAGAGAGATTCATGTGAAACGACTTATACTTCTCTTCTTGAAAGCCAGCATCCCTTGTAACTTTGTAGACACGCTGTACCAAGTCTGTACGAAGTGCGATTATTACTTTGATGTTCTCTGAGTTAAAGAAATCACGGCCATTCTCTATTAAGGCTCGGATAAGTCTAAGTCGCAACGGAGAATCTATCCAGTCCTCGTCAAGGCGATCAATAACAATATGATAGGTTTTCTGACGATTCTGGCTAAGAAGATCATTTAGAATTCGCATGATGGCTTCAAGATTTCTTATCTGATCACCACTCACAACCTTTTGACCAATCGTAATTACTTCTTGTTTTTGTTCTTGAGATAATGTCTTTGCGGCTTCAGCGTTAAGTCGAATATCTTTAATCGGCGATCCTTCAGCCGTCAGATTAAATTTCTTTTCAAGTGTATTGGTCACCTCTTTGACCCTAAAATCAGTTTGCTGCCAAAACGAGTCACCCCAGCTTTTAAGGTAGTTCCACGCGGTTTCTTGCTGTTTGCCCCTATATCGATTCAAGATGTTAATCATAAAGCCATCACAATCAGCCTTTGTTTGTATATTGAAGTGCCTCTTTAGTATTTCAACAACAAAAACATGTTTCCAGAGGAACTTAAAGAATGGAGAAAGATTAATCCCTAGCTCAGTAAAGAACTCGATTACGTTTGAGTTGCTTATATACGCCAGCGCCAGGTCGTGAGGGTTAATTAGAATTACATTCTCGCAATCCTTGGTGAGTTGAGAGATGATTGCAGATTTGCCGGCTCCAGTTCTGCCAATTAGAACAGCTCTGGAGTCATCTGGGCTTTTAAGAATGTCAGTAATGCCAGTGTCAACAAAGCAATCATTGAGATATTCATCGTTCTCTGCGGCTGCGGCTCCGATGCGGTCAGTTTTCTTAAAAACAAACTGCTCTTGAGTCATTGCACGCAAGACAGAATCTTTACACTAGCACATGTAGCCGACAGAGGGAATAGGTGCCATTGGGCTCTTGGATAAATAAGATGGCTAATAAGGAGTAATCCCAATACCTGACTTCTGGCTTGAATGATGCCTAACATCAAGATGCAGAAGGCGGGAGCAGGGCGTGCCTCTCAAAGCGATGCGAAACTGCCCGCTTCTGATCTTGAGCGTTCAACCATTCACCTCCCCCACCTCAAACGCCACCACCCTCTGCCCGTAAGCATCCACAATCTCCCGCCACCGCTCCGCACTGACCCCCAACCGCCCCGGCACCTCCGCTGCCTCCATCCCCAACCGCATCAGCTTCAACCCTCTGGCATGCAGCTCCCGCCAGGAGGCGGGGACCTTGATCAGAAAGCCCTTATCGCGGAGGTAGTGATACACCTACCCGTTGGCATAGGTGCGCGCATAGGGCCGAAACGATCCACGCTCTGGTGAGAAGCGGCGAGCGGCCTGGAGGATGCCGAGCATGGCAATCTGCTCTAGGTCTTCCCGTGGATGGCCGGTGCGCCGGGAGATGTTGGCCGCCACGGTCTGGGCGATGTCGCGGTGCTGCAGCGCCAGGGCATTGGCAGCAGCGTGGGGGTTGACCGGGCGATGACGCCGCGGGCGGCTGGGGTAGGCGAGCACCAGCTGCACCGCCTGCTGGCTGCAGGCCGGCCTGGGGGGCTTTGGAGATCGCTGCCGCCGCGGCACGCAGGTGGCCACCACGGGCGGCCTAAACGGCAAGTGCAGCTGGCTGGGAGCATAGAAGCTGCTATGGGGCCGCCCTCCCACGGGGGGCTGATCCAGGCGTGAGGCGATGCAGGCGATGACCTGTGCCATGGCTTTTCCCTCAGCGGCTGAAGACCATCGGCAGCGGCGCCGAGCTGTGGCCCCTGCCGCGCCAGTACTGCGCCTCAATCCAAAGAACGCCTTGGCAGAAGGCATCCACCTGGTCGTCCACACCGCCGCGGGGTGAGAAGGCCAGCAGCTCCTCGATCAGCGAGTCGCTGCGGCGGTGGAAGCGCACCTGACCGGCCTCCACCAGCGGGGCGACGGCATGGGCCCTGGAGGCCTTGCTGCCCTTGGGTGGGATGGCGATCAACCCGGGCACCTGGCGCTTGAGCAGTTGACAGACCGCTGGGCCGTTGGCGGCGTCTTCGATCAGCACCGCGTGGGGACGTAGGCCCTGCCGCTCCAGCGAGGCCAGCGACGCCAGCAGGAACTTGATCACACCCGGCAGGTCCAACTGCTGCCGGTGGGCCCAGAGCGCCTCGATCTGGAGCTCCGCCCAGGGATCGGGGGGGGCATTCTCCCCCTCGGGATGTGGCGCTCTGCCGCGCTGGGCACCAGCGGCGTTCGTGGCCAGCACCAGGCCCTGCCGCCGCGCTTCCACCGCCAGGTGGCGCTGGGGCTCCAGCAAGCCCAGCAACGCAAAACCGCAGGCGTCGTTGTCCTTGCCGTCCTTGAAGCTCAGGTCACAGCTCAGCACCAGGGGCGCAAAGCGGCGGGACTGGCCAGGTGCGGTGGGCAATGGTGCCTGAATCCAGGCCTTGCGGAACAGCAGGCCCTCGGCTGGGCTTGGGCGCTGCTGGTAGAGGGCGTTCCACCAGTAGGAGCCCAATCGAGTGCGGATGCGTTGCAGCACCTCCAATGGCACCCGCTCCGGGCAGAGGGGTTCTCCCGGTTGGCGCCAGTCGGGCACCCGGATGCACGTGGGCGGGATCGGCATCGCGATGCTGATCGGCTCAGCGATGGCGGGCAGGTTGAGCACGGTCCAGTGCTCGGGGTTCTCTTCCGTCTCCTGGGCCAGGAGCCAGGCGATCATGTCCTGGTGGTCCCAGCGGGTCTGCACCACCACCTGCGCCGCCGGGAGCAGTGCTCCCTCTTCTGTGAAGCCGGGTTCAGCTCGGGTGAACCAGACGCTCTTGAGCCAGTCGATCAGCCGCTCCCGCTGCAGCGATGATTTGGCATCCTCCGGACCCTTGTAGGGGTCATCGATGATGCCGAGGTTGTAGCCCTTGCCCGTGAACGGGCCGCGCACACCGGCGGCGATGCAGCCGCCCCGCGGGGGGGTGAGCCAGTTGCCCACGGCAGCGGAGTCCTTGGAAAGAGCGTGGCCGGTGCTCCGGTAGTAGTGCCTGGCCTCCCGGCTGTGGGCATAGGCCAGCTCCGCCGAATAGGAAGCAATGGCGCAGAACAGCTCCGGGTGACGGCTCACCCAGTAGGCCGGGAACAGGCGGGATACCAACTGGGATTTTCCATGGCGTGGAGGACAGCAGACGATCAACCGCGTCAGCTGGCCGTCAGCCACCTGCTGGAGCAGGTCGATCAGGAGCTCCGAGAGCCGGTGGAACTGGAAGCTGGGGAAGGCACTGCGGATGAAGTCGCGGAACAGAAGTCCTTGGCGGGTAGTTGTCGCCCGGTCTGGATCAGGAGCGCCCAGCAGCCCCCAGTCGGCCCAGAGGTCCGTCGCAGGGTCCAGCAGCAGCCCGCCCGCACTGGGCAGGCTTGGAGCCTGGGGGCGGAGGGTTGAGGTGATGCGGCCCATCAGCCTTTGGCCCCGCCCCCATGGGGATCCGGCGCCTTGAGGGGGGCCCGCAGCAGGCCACCGATTTCAGCAATCACCCGGAAGGCGCCCACCGCAGCACTGAACTGCTCAGCGTCCATGGCTCGTCTGGCGCAGTCGTTCAGCGCAAAGATCTGCTCAGCCTGGTGGCGCCGCCGGTCGGAGATCAGCTCCTCCACCATCCGCTCTCGGGCGAGGTTCAGGTAGCGGTTGATCGTCTGGGTGTTCCTTACCCCCCAGTTCTGACCAGCATTTTCGATCATCTGCACCAGCGGCAGGCGCTGCGCTACCCACAGCTGGGCTTCAGCAATGCGTCGTTCGATCTCCAATCGGCTGGGCCTGGGGGCCGGATTGCCCTTGCGTCGTTGCCGCGGCGGATTGCCCCGTCCAACCGGCCGGCTTGGATCGACGCCCACCAGCTCCCCAAGGGGATGGCCATCGGCGTCTTCGCTTGGGGGTGCGAGACGTAGCGCGTCAATCGCATCGACCAGCTGGTCCTGCGGTGCCGCCTTGACAGCGGAATCGGCTGTGTTGGGGCGACGGTCAGCCATGCAGCGAACAGCCCTGCTGTCTTTGCGTTCCCGAAAGCATAGCCACTATGCCAAATGCCCTCGGCCGAGGCTTCCTCCCCCTGGTATTCCTGCGCCAAGTGCAGATCAGGTCGGGGGGTTGGACCCAGAAGCGCGAGCCGGAGGCTTCCGGCAAATCACTTCTGACATGCCCCTTCCGCTCAAACAGCATTCAAACAGTGTCTGTTGGAACCAAGACCGCTGTCAGGGCAGGGCCTCTGGACCGCTTCTTCTTCTTTCTAACCTTCTTACAGAGAAAGATAGATAGATAGAAGAAGAGAGAGGGGACAAGAGCCCTGGCAGGGGGGAGGGAGAGGGGGACATAGGGATCTATAAGAGAGAGAGTCCCTACCCCCTGTAAGAGCGTTAGAACGTTAGAACCGTTCTGCTGCAGTCGGTCTCGGCCTAACAGCAGGTGTCGGACACGCCGTTTGGGGCCCGGTTTTCAAACGCCCAGAGAGGCCAGGGGGATCGCAACGGCGCGTGATGTGCCGACGCCACGGAAGTGCACGAGCAAGGAACGCGTAGCGCCCGGCAGCCGACCGAGGATGGTGGACCAGTTGGTGGCCCAAGCGGTATTCGCCAGCATGCGGGCGATCGCCTCGGCAGTGTTGCTGATCAGCAGCTCTCCTTCCCGCACCCGCAGGCCATGGCGGGCGAGGAGGTCGGCGGCATCGGCCACGCGCACCGGCTCCAAGGGTGAAGCCATGCCTGTCGCGACGAGTTCCACCAGCTCCAGCACCGTGCGGACCAGGCCTGTGCGCTCCTCCGACTCCACCCGCAGCTGGTGCTGCAGGATCCGGTTCAGGCAGCGGCGCTCATCGGCGATTTCGGTGCTCTCGCGGTAGCTGCTCCAATCGGTGCCCTGGATCAGGCCCTGCACCTCCGCTTCTGTGGGCACGCGGGAGGACTGCAGTGACCAGGCCCCGGCCAGCAGGGTGCCGTACTGGTCTCCGAGCGCCTGGGAATCGAAGTGCGCTGCCGCAACGCGGGAGCAGACCGCGATCGAGCGACGGATCACCGGAATCAGGGCAACCGTACGGGCCAGCAACCTGTTCGCAAAGACCGGTGTGATCAGCTGCTGGAGGTCGCGATCCAGCGCCTGCCAGTGGGCCTCGCGCTCCTGCTGGGGGATCTCGCTGGGGTTGCGCAGGTTGAGCAGAGCAAAGCGGCGCCGGTCGGCTCCCTGCTTGAGGCCGGTGGCGATCGAGGCCAGCAGGAACATTGATCGCACCGAGTAGCGCGCCACATCACCGGAGGGTGAGCCCTTGACGATCGCGGCGCGAGATTCGGAGCTGGCCACCCGCGCCAACGCCAGGATCGCCTGGATGCGTTGCTGGTCCTCCCGCTCATTCCCCTCGGCCTCGTCGATCAGCACCGGTAGGGCATCGGAGTGCAGGGTCTGGCGGACGCCGGCCTCGGTGACGCTGCCGACGAACACCCGGGCCATATCGGCGAGCAGCACCCCACAGAACCGCTCAAAGACGTGCGATTTGCCCGAGCCAGCCGGACCGCTCAGCCAGATGTGGGGCCTCCAGCTCAGGGCACCGCAGATCGGCGCGAGGGTGAGCCAACCGGCCAGCAGCAACCCGGAAGCTGGCACCTCCCAGTGGAACCGATCGGCGATCGAGAGCACCAGGAAGGCCTCCTCATCGCTGAGCGGCACCGCATCGCCAGTGCCCACAAGGACCGCGCCGCGCTGGTAGTGAAAGCGGCTGGGGAAGGGAGTGCTCAGGGGCTGGCTGCAGCCGTCGACGACAAGGCGATCGCCAAGGTGGAGCACGCAGCGCTCGTCATCCCACCAGATGCCACGGCCGCGTAGCCGGTCGGGGTCGAACATCCCGATCGCAGCCTGCCGGCAGAACAGATCTGACGCTGCGGCGGTCCAGTTGACGCCCCGCTTGGAGGGGTAGAGAGTCTCCCAGTAGGGAAGCGGTGCCAGGCGGCAGAGGTTGACGCCGCCATGGGCGGAGGAGGAGAGGCGCATCACCTGGCCGGTGATGCACGGCTGGTAGTGGTAGCCGTCGCTGTCGTAGCCGAGACACATGAACGGTTCAGCGCCGCTCGTCTGCGCTCTACTGCTGGCTGCCAAAGACGCCGGCAGGAGCTGCCCGCCGGCCGGCGTCAATGCCGGTTGAGCCACCGATTCAGTCTGGGGTTGCTCTGTCGGGAGCCGCACGACGCGGTTGTGACGCTCCAGATAGGCCTGGGCTTCCTCCGGGGTCCAGGGAGCGTCGGCCAGGTCCCAGCCCACCGCTCCCGGGGCATCCACCAGATCCCAGTCCGCCTCCGTGCTGCCGGGGGGCAACACCATCACCACGTGGCAACCGAGCTCCAGCAGCAGGGCCGACAGGCGCACCATCGCCTCGCGGCCCGGGTTGTCGGCATCCGGCCAGAGGGTCACTGCGCGGCCGGCGAGTGGTTGCCAGTCCACGGTGTTCAGGGCTTTGCAGCCGCCGCACCAGCTCACCACCGCATGATCCGGGAAGAGCGGCGCCGCCGCCTCGGCGGCCTTCTCCCCCTCGACAATCAGCACCGACGACCAGAAATGCCGCTCCAGCTCCGGCAGGCGGTAGAGCGGCCTGGGTGCCGGCCAGTCGGCGCGGAAGGGATCGCGGCGAGAGGGGTAATGCCAGCCACCGTCGAGCCAGGTGCGCTGAATAAACAGCTTGCGCAGCTCGCCGCCTTGCTGCAGATCAAGCCGCTGCACCCAGAACAACGGTGCGCCGCGGGTGTCGGTGTAGCACCACTGCGCGGAGGCGCGGCCCAGCTCCGGTGGCGGTGCGTCGGCCGGGGGCCGCTCGGGAGTGCGAGCGGGCCTGCCGACCTTTTGGCGGGGTCTGGGCGATGACGCCGCGGCCGCTGGAGCCTCAGCCGCAAACGAAGTTCTGAGCATCGCCATTGCTGATGTTGAGGGGCTGAGCCCGAGCTGGGCCTCGATCCGCCGGGCGGCGGACGCAAAATCCCAGCCGGTCAGGCGCAGCAGCAGATCCATGCCGCTGCCGCCACCGCCGCTGCGTTCGCGGCCGCCGCACTGGTTGCAGAACCAGCCGCCGGGGCCGTCGTCGCGGTCCCAGCGGTAGCGATCGGTGCCGCCGCAGGCGGGGCAGGGCTGGTGCCGGTCCTGCAGCTGCTCCGGCGTCAGGCCGGCCAGTTCCGTCAGGAGCCGGGGCCACTGGCCATCAGCGGCGAGCAGCACATCGCTCGCCATCAGCGCAGGGAAGCCCCATCGCTGGAGACGGAATCGCTAGGGGCAGGGGGAAGCCTGCGCTCGTCGCCGCGCATCACCTGCACCAAGGTGCGCCTGACGAAGGAGGCGCGGCTTTCGATGCCGTCGGCGTTGCGGTCAATCCAGGCGACGACCGCCTCAGGGAGCTGGAGCTGTACGCGCTTCATGATGACAGTGGAGTGCTACCGCAAAAGCCTAGCAATAGTTTCCGCTAGTCCTAAACTCTGGCGAAGTGCTGTCGGCGTGCCGTGGCCATCGCCCTGCGTCCCTACCAAATGGAGGCCGTGCAGCGGGTCCGACTTGCCTTCATGGAGGGGCACCGCGCCGTGCTGTTTGTGCTCCCCACCGGTGGCGGCAAGACGGTGGTGTTCAGCCACATCGCCCAGCAGGCGGCGGCCCGCGGCAACCGCATCGCCGTACTGGTGCACCGGGCCGAGTCACTGGAGCAGGCCTCCCGCTCCCTGGCGGCGCTGGGGGTGGAGCACGGCCTGATCGCCGCCGGCCGCTCGATGAATCTGCGGGCTCCAGTGCAGGTGGCCTCGGTCGCCACCTTGGCCAGGCGGCTGGATTTGCTGAAGCCGGAGCACTTCCAGCTGCTGGTGGTTGATGAGTGCTTTCCAGCCGGAACACCGGTTGACGGCAGGCCGATCGAAACCCTGCAGGTCGGCGATGTCGTGAGCTGCTTTGACCACCAGAGCGGTCAGATCACCAGCGGCCGCGTCACTGGCGTGTTCTGCAATCCGATGCCCCGCTGGATGGTGCGTGTCACGACAACCTCCGGCAGAAGTATCGAAACCACCCTCTCCCATCCGTTCTTTACGGTCAACCATGGCTACATTCCCGCTGGCATCCTGCGTCCTGGAGACGAACTCTGCGCCCTGCCATTGGTGCGGAGTCTCGGTTGCTCTGAACACGAAGATCAAGCGCAACCAGCTGAAAGCAAGCGGCCGCGTTTACTGCAGTCGGGAGTGCTCCGGTGCCTCATTGAGCAAGCAAAGAGCCGTGGTGATGGCGAGAACCAATCGACAGTACGCATCGCAACGCATGCGCGACAACAACCCGATGCAGCGGCCAGGGTGCAGGGAGAAGATGAGCGCAACGCTGCGGCGCAACAAGCATCAGCCACTGGTACGCGGCGGCAATGGCCGTGGGCCCACCAAACAGCAGCAGCGACTGGCGGATGCCCTGGGCTGGCCGATGGAAGTGGTGGTCCGAACGGGGATGCCGCGCGGCAGTGGCTACCCGACTTGCTACAAGCTGGATATCGGCCATCAGGAGCTGCGGATCGGCATCGAAGTGGATGGCCCATCCCATGGCACGATCCAGCGCCAGATGCTGGACAGGAAGAAGGACGAGTTCCTTGCTTCGATCGGGTGGAGCGTGTTGAGGTTTACGAACCAACAGGTCGAGGCGGACCTGGAGAGTTGCGTGAGGGAGATTATGTGTACAACATCGAAGTTGAGCAGCATCACAACTACTTTGCCGCTGGCATCCTGGTGCACAACTGTCACCACACCAGCGCCGGCACCTGGGCGAAGGCGCTCAAACATTTCTGCAGCGCCAAGGTGCTCGGCGTCACGGCAACACCCTGCCGCAGCGACGGCCAGCCTCTCGGTGCCTGGTTTTCCAGCATGGTGCTCGGCCCCACGCCCGCCTGGCTGACCGAAAACGGCTACCTGGCTCCGGCCCGGGTTTATGCCCCACCGATCGGTTTCTCGGCGCAGGGGCTCAGGCGGCGGATGGGGGATTTCGATCTGCGCCAGGCCGCCGGTGAGCTGGGCGGCAGCCGCATCCTTGGAGATGCGGTCAGCCATTACCAGCGCCACCTGGCGGGCCGAACGGCGATTGCCTTCTGCTGCTCGATCGCCCATGCCGAGGCGGTGGCCGAAGCGTTCAGCGAGCGTGGAATCAGGTCGGCCAGCATCGACGGCACCCAGGACGCTGAGACCAGACGCCAACTCCTGGAGGCGCTGGGGGCCGGGGAGCTGAAGGTCCTGACCAGCTGCAACCTGATCGGCGAGGGGGTGGATGTGCCGTCGGTGGGCGGCTGCCTGCTGCTGCGGCCCACCCAGAGCCTGGGGCTGCATCTGCAGATGATCGGCCGCTGCCTGAGGCCCCAGCCGGGGAAAGAGGCGGTGATCCTCGATCATGTCGGCAACATCGAGCGGCTGGGCCACCACCTCGACGAGCAGGAGTGGACCCTCGACGGAGTCAAGAAGCGGGAGCACCACAAGGCCCCCTCGGTGAAGACCTGCCCGCAGTGCTTCTGCGCCATGGCCAGCACGCTCAGCCTCTGCCCGGAGTGCGGCCATGTGTTCCGGCCGGAGCGCCAGAAGCTGGTCACGGTGGAGGGTGAGCTGCGGGAGATCAGCCAGCAGGAGCTCAGGAGCCGGCGCAAGAAAGAGCAGGGCGATGCCCGCAGCCTCGAGGAGCTGATTGCGCTGGGCACCAAGCGGGGCCTCAAGAACCCCCAGGGCTGGGCACGGCATGTGCTGGCGGGCCGCCAGACCCGGGGCCACTGGAGCCGGGTGGCATGAACGAGCAGGCGATCCAGCAGCAGATCCGTCTGGAGCTCGGCCGGGGGCCGGTCAGGCTGTGGCGCAACAACACCGGTGCGTTGCGCGATGAGCGTGGCCGCTTGGTGCGTTACGGGCTTTGCCCGGGCAGCAGCGACCTGATCGGCCTGCGCCAGGTGCTGATCGGCCCGGAGCACTTGGGCCAAACCCTGGCGGTGTTCACCGCTATCGAGGTGAAGGCCCCGGGGGGAAGGCTGCGGGAGGAGCAGCGATCGTTCCTTGCCCTGGTGGAAAGGTTTGGTGGCTACGCCGGTGTGGCCCGGAGCACGGCAGAAGCAGCAAGGGTGCTGAGGCTCGGCTGATCAGCCCAGTGGGGGTTGCCGCAGTCCCTGTCCCTGTCCATCCAGCCGCCAACCGACGCGGCGTAACAGCCTGTCACGAAGCCGACCCCTGGGGCTGGATGCTTCGCAGGTAGCAAGGCATACTTTAAGGGTTCCCAAACGGTAACCCAGTGCAGAGCCTGCAGGACAAGCTCGATGCGGCCCGAGTGCAGTTCGGCAAGTTCCTACGGAACTGGCGCAAGAGCAATGATTGGACCGTCACCACCGCTCAGGACTGGGCCAAGGTCTGCCCCGGGTTGATCCCCTGGCCGCTGCGGGTGGCCGGCGGCCAATGGGGAAACCTGGAGAACAGCAAGGTGTTGCAGCCCCAGCCCAGCACCTTCATTCAGCTGGGGGTGCTCAACGAGTGCCTGGCGCAAGAGGAGCGGGGCACGATCAAGGACCGGTTGCTGCGCGATCGGGTGCAGCGAGCCAAGCCGGTGCTGCATGACGACGGCCGGCCCTGGGGCGCTGAGGACTGGTTCGCCTGCTACATCGGCAAGCTGGAAGGGCCCGCCGAGCTCTGGCCCTGCCAGGAGGAGATCGACGCCGAGGCCGAAACCAAGCGGCTACGCAGCCTGTTCGATCAGGTCCTCGAACAGGTCAGGGTGCGGCCGGTGTCCGCCGCGATGCAGGTGTTGCGCAAGGCGGGAGATCTGCCGATGGAGCAGGTGGTGGCGATCGAGAACGCGCTGTTCGCCGGCGAGCGGCTGGGCCCGTCCATCGTCCCGATCGCCCGCGAGGCGTTGCATGCCTGGGTGCGGGAAGTAGCCCCGGAGCTGGAGCCCACCGAACTGGTGAGCAATCCGGTCTGAAAAGGCAGCGGGGGTCCCAGAACGCAGCTGCCGTTGCCGTCGCGAGTGCTACGAAAAGGCAATTTATGCAATCTCCGAATACTAAACATAAGGGTTCCCGAACAGGTAGCCGCAGGGGTAGCGTTGGCGTCCCTCATTGCAGAAAGGTGAACCAACACGAACGAGGCTCTCCGGCTTCCCTCTCCGTGTCCCCTGATTCCAGGGGATGGCAACGCTCCGATCTGGAGCAGTACATCCTGATCCAGGCCTCCTTCTCTGCCGCCCTGGCTGAGTGGCAGCAGCACTGGAGGGCGATCACGACCGACTCGCTGGCGGCCCTGGCCGGCCACGGCATCGCCATCAGCTTTCGACAGAGCATCTGCGGGAGCTACGTGGCAACGCTGCTGCACCGCGACGGCGGCGGGATTGATTCAGGACTCTGTCCCTCGCTGATCGAGGCACGGCGGATCGTCCTGGGCCATGGCCTGGAGGATTCCCCATGAGCAACTTCTCTCTGGCGGAGTATCACCGCCACCCCGCCTGGTCTCCCACGGCGCTCAAGGCGGCGGTCACCGGCACGATGCGGGCCTGGAGCCATCGTTTCAGGCCAGGGGCAGCGCGGTTCGTTCCCTCGGCCGACATGGTCAAGGGCGATCTGGTTGATGCCCTGCTGACGCCGCCCTTTGATATCAAGGGGCGCTTTGCCGCCTACGCCACGATTGCCCGCAACACCAAGATCGGTACCGCCAACTGCGCTGAGGCCGAGGCTGCCGGGCTGACGCCGGTGAGCATCGAGATGGTCGAGCAGGCCCAGCGGATTCGTGAGGCCCTGCGGGCCGATCCGGTGGTGGGCGAGGTGCTAGCGGCGCTGGATCCAGCGCTCAGCCAGCAGCCCCACTTCTGGGAAGACCAGGAAGGCCGGCCCTGTCGCTGCCTCCCCGATGTGGTCACCAGCGACGGGCGGCTGTTTGACCTCAAGAAGACCCGCAGCGCCGTGCCGCGGAAGTTCTACTGGCAGGCCAAGGACTTGGCCTATGACCTGCAAATGGCCCACCTGGCCCTGGGCCACGAGGACCGCCATGGGCAGCCGCCGGTTGAGACCGGTGTGATCGCCTTTGAGTGGCCCACCGATCCGGCCGGCCCGATCGATTGCAGCCTGCTCATCTTTGATGAGCAGGACTTGCAAAAAGGTCTGCAGCGACGGGAGGAGGCCTTCCGGCGGATCACCGAATGCCAGGCCACGGGCAGCTGGCCCAGTCATGGACGCCAGGCGTTTCGTCCTGTCTCCCAGGATTTCAGCCTTCCCGAAGCCGTAGGCATTGATTTGGATTCCATCGACCTCTTCTGATGAACGACTCCTCTCTCTCCACCGGTGCCGATGCACCGCCTTCCTCAGCCCTGGCCCCATCGGGGGAGGTGCTGCAGGTGTTCAGCGGCATCGCCGCCTTTGACGCCGCCCAGCGGATGGCCAGGGCCCTGTGCTCTTCCACCCTGGTGCCCAGGGAGTACCAGGGGCAACAGGGCCTGGCCAACAGCCTGATCGCCCTGGAGATCGCCGGGCGCATGCGGCTCTCACCGCTGGTGGTGATGCAGAACATGACGCCGATCCATGGCCGGCCGACCTGGAGCAGCAAGTTCCTGATCGCCACGGTGAATGCCAGCGGCCGCTTCTCGCCGCTGCGCTTTGTCTTTGATGACAAGGAGAAGCCCACCTGTTGCTATGCGGTGGCCACCGATAAAGCCACCGGTGAGGTGCTGGAGGGGGAAACCATCACCCTTGAGCTGGCCCGCAAGGAGGGCTGGTGGAGCCGCAAGGACCGCAACGGCAACGAGACCAGTAAGTGGCAGACGATGACCGGCCAGATGCTGCGCTACCGCGCTGCCGCCTGGTGGTCCAACGTCTACTGCCCGGAGATCGCCCTGGGGTTGATCACCCAGGAGGAAGCGCTCGACAACGAGGCGGTCAGCGTCCGAGAAGCCGGCGGAAGTGGCGTCAGTGGGGCTGAAATCCAGGCCCAGCCCCAGGCTGCTGCGGCATGGACCCAGGCCACTGAAGCCCCCGCAGGGCCAACCGCCACGGCGCCGGCAAAACCCGCCACCCGGCGTCCTGCAGCGAGCTCCCGCACTGCCGCTGTGCCCAAGCTCTTACGCCATCGCGAAGACAGCACAGCTCCGCAGCAAGCCCAGAACAACGCCGATGGTCGCGTCGGGTCGTCCCATGGGGGTGGCGCTGAACCCAAGGGGGAGGTCATCGACGCCGTGCTTGTGGACGCCAGCACAGCTCTACCGGAGCCGGCCGCCGCGGCCGAGCACCAAGCCGCGCAGCTGGAAGCCCTATCGGTGCAGGCCAGCGAGGCCTCTGCCGCAGTCACCCAGCCAGCACCGCGGCGAACCAGGAGTCAGGCCGCTGCTGCCTCGGCTCCTAGCCCGGCTCCAGCTCCAGCTCCTGAGCCAGCTTCAGCTCAAGCTCCTGCCCCAGCTCCAGAGCCTGAGTTGGATCCTGTGGAGGTGGGCCTCCGCCAGATCCCACGCATCGCCACCCTGCTGGAGCTCGACAGCGCCTACGGGCGCGTCAACCAGCTGCTCAGCGGGGGCCAGATCAACGACGAGAACGCTGAGCGGCTCTGGAATGCGATCTCCAGGCGCCGCCGTCAGCTCGAGGGCGGCGAGAGCGGCCAGCAAATCGCGGGGGCGGCGGCATGAGCACCTCCCCCCAGAAACCGCGGCCACTGCGCCAGCGGATCGGCAACCATAAAAAGACCATCGCCATGAACAACGACACCTTTGAGCGGGTCGATGCCTTCGCCCGCAGGCACAACATCACCTGGAGCGGAGCACTGCACGAACTGGTGCGCACCCATCCACTCATCGGCCTGCCGTCACTGCTGGCGGTTCAGGAGCGCATCGAGGCCCGCAGCGGCTCGGCGCTGGAGGTGGAGGCATGAGCATCAACCTGATCGTGCTGGTCGGCAATGCCGGCCGGGATCCAGAGCTGCGCTTCTTTGAGAGTGGCAGCTGCGTCTGCGAGTTCACCCTGGCGGTCAACCGACCGCCCCGGGATGGCCAGAACCAGGAGCCACTCTGGGTGAACTGCAAGGCTTGGGGCAAGACCGCCCAGGTGGCGGGGGACTACCTGCGCAAGGGCAGCAAGGTGGCGGTCGTCGGCCGGCTCGAGATCGAGCAATGGACCGACCGCAGCAGCGGTGAGGTGCGCAGCAAGACCCTGGTGGTGATCGATCGCCTGGAGCTCTGCGGCAGCCGCAACGGCGCCGATGGCGGCTTTGGCAAGGGAGCCGGGGGGGCTGTGGCTGCTGCCCTCGGCGCGGCGCAGCCCAGCACGGCGAGCAGCGAGTGGAGAAGCAGTCCCTCCGGCGGCACCCCGCTGAGCGACGAGGAGGTGCCCTTCTGATGAGCAACCATCACCGCAACGTCCAGCTGCCCACCTTCCCCCGGCCCTATCCGGTGAGGCGGCCATCCAGACCAGTGGCACCCGAACGACGGCAGCCCCTGCTGTGGGTGGTGCTGCTGCTCCAGGGCCTCACGCTTTTGCTGCTGGTGGCGCGACCATCCCCGGACCATCTGCATCCGCCAGGGCTCCCATCGATCTCGCAGCGCGACCAAGAGTTCGTTCCCGACAACCAAGCCACTTCATCGCCGTTGTTCCGAGGGTTGATCGCATGAGCGCTTACCCGCATGAGAGCCACCAGCGCCAAGAGCCGGGTTCTCACTCCACAGCTACGAGCAGGAGAGGAAGCAGAAGCAGCCCGCGCTCGCCGGCCTGCCTTTGGATCAGCACGGGCGAGGCCAGTGCACACCTCGGAATCAGCCGCAAAACGCTCTTCCGGCTGAAGAAGGCAGGGATCCTCAAGCAGCAGCGCCACTGGGCAAGGAAGAATCCGGCGTCACCCTGCTCAGACCTGCTCTGGCACGTTCAACGCTGCGAAATGGCCCTCGGCCGCATTTGAAGCTGCGGAGGCTGATCGTCAGCCCAGGCCGGCGGCCTTGAGCTTTCGCGCCATCTCGATCAGCTCCGGCGTGATTCCATCAGGCAAGGCCGGAGCTTGCCTATGGGCGGGAGCCTCAGGCGCTGATGAGGTCACGCGCTGAGCACCACGGCGGCGTGGAGTCGGGATATGGACCCCGCCCTCATCAAGCGCTAGCAGTCGATTCATGCCCTCCAACCGATGCAGGGCCTGCTCCTCCACCAGATAGCGGCGTGTGTGAACTGCCTCGCTGTGGCCCATGGCCATGGCTTTGAGGGTGGTCGACCAAGTGGTGGTTTCCTTCGCCCTCAGAGCCCAGGCATGGCGCAGGTCATAGACCTTGCAGCGATCTTGGATGGCCTTGGGCTTGGGCCGACCCGGAATCGCGCGGGGCTGATGCCAGCCGTACAGCTTCACGGGCAGCTCCCGGTCCTCGCGGGCACTGTTGCGGAACCAGTGGCTGAGCACCCGGCTCAGAGCTTCGTTGTTGTGGAACTGCAGCACCCCGTCCGAGCGCTCCGTCGTGCGGATCGGATGGCTGCGCCGCAGCTGGTCGAGCATGACGCGGGCGTGCTCATGATCATTAAGGCGGTAGCGCTCAAGCCAGGCCTCAGGTAGGGCCAGAGCAAAGCGGTGGCCAGTCTTCGTTTCGCTGCCATCACTGGTGGAGCTGAACGAACCCACGCTGATCATGCGGGGATTGGCATCGATCTCGCCTGGAAGGGCATCGACATGCCAGATCTCGTGGTTGCGGAGGCCATAGGTGGCCACCATCGCCATCACCCAGCCGCGGAACGGATCGAGCATCACCAGTTGATCGAGCCAGGATTCAATGTCATCGGTTGCTGGGATGAAGCGCGGTTTGGGGGCTTTGCTCTTGCCGGCGGTGGTCTTGAGCCCCGCAAGACGCTCCTGTAATTGAGGGGTGGCGATGCTGATCCCCTTCTTGGCCAGGTAATTCACCATCTGAATCACCTGATAGAACACTTTGGAGTTGTATTCACGAGGCACCAGAGGACATTCAGGCTCGGCGCGATTCGCCTGAATGGAGTCCGGGGTGTACAGACAGAACTGCTCCAGGTGCTCTGGCGTTGCCGGCAGGGTGTCGGAGAAGATCACGCCGAAGAACCCCCTGTCCCGGAAGCAGACGAAGGGGTTGCGGTCCCGTGCCTTGGGCCCGCCCGGTGCGATGTCGGCCTTGATGGCCTCCCGAATCTCTCCCCAGGTCAAGGTGTGGCTGGTCGGTGCGGCTGGATCTGCCGATGGCTTGCCAAGCGGTCTGCTGAGGCAATCCCAGTCCAAGCCCCTGCCACCAGCAGCGCGGTTCTTGCCTGCCTCCAGCAGGAGTTCGGTCAGACGCTCACAGGCCTCGTCGTCCTGGATCCGGCAGCAACGGGCTACCTGCTGCCGCTGGGGTGGATCGAGTTCATAGACGTAGGCGAAGGGACTGCGGGCAACCTCACGGAGCCGGTATGAGCAGCCCTCCATCCGAAGCCGCGCCTGCGCCTTCTGGAAGCCTGGGACGGCACGCATGCCCAAGTCGCGTCGACTGGATCCAGTCTCGCCCAGGCGCTTGAAACAGTTTCAAAAAAGTTTCAAAAAACCGTCCGCGTCGGGCCCAGATGGTCCTCATCTGTCCCTATTCGCAAAGCCGAGAGGACTGATGAGATCGACTGCCAGACCTGGGATTTGACCCCGAATTAAGGCTGTGTCTGGAATGGGTCGCCTGAGATTCGAACTCAGGACCAATCGGTTAAAAGCCGAGTGCTCTACCGCTGAGCTAGCGACCCGTGCTCGGGGCGCGCCCGGCACTGGAAGAACGTATCACCCGGAGTTCCCTGGCTCCAACCCAGCCGGCTCTGCCATGCGCCCAGCGCGCCAGCGCCCACAATGCGGCCAGACGCAGTCGCAGGATGGGCGCCGCCGAGTCCGCCGAGTTCCGGCCGCCTTGGGGCCAGCCCGTGGTGGATCCGCACGCCTGGGTGGCCGACTCGGCCGTGCTGATCGGCGACGTGCGCCTGGCGGCCGGCGCCAGCCTCTGGCCCACCGCCGTCGCCCGCGGCGACGTGTGCCCGATCGTGATCGGTGAGGGCAGCAACGTGCAGGACGGCGCCGTGCTCCATGGCGATCCCGGCCAGCCGGTGACGATCGGAGCTGACGTGACCATCGGCCACCGGGCGGTGGTGCACGGCGCCACCCTCGAGGATGGCTGCCTGATCGGGATCGGGGCGATCGTGCTCAACGGGGTCACCGTGGGGGCCGGCGCCCTGGTGGCGGCCGGATCGGTGGTGACGCGGGACGTGCCCCCTGGCGTGGTGGTGATGGGCGCCCCGGCCCAGGTGAAGCGGGAGTTGGGGGCGGAGGCGGTGGTGGCCCAGCGCGAGCACGCCCGCCGCTACCGGCGCCTGGCTATGGCCCATGCGGGGCGCAGCACCGATCGAGGGTTCTGAGGCGTTCCTGCGTCCGTGGGGGGATTGCTGCGAAATCGATCGGATCGCCGGCAGTGCGCTCGCATGCCAGTGGCAGTCCGTAAGATCGCATCACTTCGTCACCCTGCCGCCATGGATCTCCGGCTCCTTCTGGTTCTCGCCCCGATCGTGCTGGCAGCATCCTGGGCCGTGTTCCACATCGGCCGGGCCGCCGTGGGTCAGCTGCAGCTCTTCATCAAGCGCGCCGCCTGAGGCACCCGGCGCGGCCCTGATTCCGCGCTCCGTGCCCCATGAGCCCATTGTCTGAAGCCAATCCGACCCGCGAGCCGATCCTGGTGATCGGCGCCGGGCTGGCCGGAACCGAGGCGGCCTGGCAGATCGCCGAGGCGGGCATCCCTGTGCGACTTGTGGAGATGCGCCCGGTGCGGCGCTCCCCGGCCCACCACAGCGCCGACTTCGCCGAGCTGGTGTGCAGCAACAGCTTCGGGGCCCTCTCCAGCGATCGCGCCGCGGGCCTGCTGCAGGAGGAACTGCGGCGCCTGGGCTCGGTCGTGATCCGCACCGCCGACCGCCACGCGGTGCCCGCTGGCGGTGCCCTGGCGGTGGACCGGGGCCGCTTCGGGGCCGCCCTCACCGCCGCCCTCGAGCGCCATCCGCTGATCACGGTGGAGCGGCGCGAGCAGACCGAGCTCCCCGAGGGCGGCATCGCCGTGCTGGCCACCGGGCCCCTCACCGCCGACGCCCTGGCCGTGCAGCTGCGCGCCTTCACCGGCCGCGGCGACTGCCACTTCTTCGATGCCGCCAGCCCGATCGTCGAGGGCGAATCGATCGACCTGTCGGTGGCCTTCCGCGCCAGCCGCTACGACAAGGGCGACGCCGACTACATCAACTGCCCGATGGACCGGGAGCAGTACCTCGCCTTCCGCGAGGCCCTGCTGGCTGCCGAGCAGGCCGACCTCAAGGACTTCGAGGCCGAGAGTGCCCACTTCTTCGAGGGCTGTCTGCCGATCGAGGAGCTGGCCCGTCGCGGCGAGGACACCATGCGCTACGGCCCGCTCAAGCCGATCGGCCTCTGGGATCCCCGCTGGGGCGACGTGAACGACCGCGACGTGCGCCGCGCCCGGCGTGCTTACGCGGTGGTGCAGCTGCGTCAGGAGGACCGGGACGGCCGCCTCTGGAACCTGGTGGGCTTCCAGACCAACCTGAAATGGGGTGAGCAGAAACGGGTGCTGCGGCTGATTCCGGGGCTGGAGAACGCCGAGTTCGTGCGCTTTGGCGTGATGCACCGCAACACCTTCCTGGAATCCCCCCAGCTGCTCGATCCCACCCTGCAGTTCCGCAGCCGTCCCACCCTGCTGGCGGCCGGCCAGATCACCGGCACCGAGGGCTATGCCGCGGCGGTGGCCGGCGGCTGGCTGGCGGGCACCAACGCCGCCCGCCTGGCCCTTGGCATGGAGCCTCTCAGCCTGCCGCCCACCACGATGATCGGCGCCCTCACCCACTTCATCGCCACCGCCCCCTGCGGCGGCGAGGGCAAGCGGGGCGGATTCCAGCCGATGCCGCCCAACTTCGGCCTGCTGCCCGAACTGCCCGAGCGCATCCGGGCCAAGCGGGAGCGCTACGGCGCCTACCGCGACCGCTCCCTGGCGGATCTGGCCCCCTTCACCAGGAGCGAAGAGGAGGCAGCCACCGCGGTGGATCCGGCTCTGGCGGCCGCCGCCGTTCCCTAGGCCCGGTCAGCACTCGCCCTTCAAACCACGCCGTTGGCGCGGAACCACGCCCGCATCTGCTTCCAGCCTTCGGCCGCTTCCCGCGCCCGGTAGGTGGGCCGGTAGTCGGCGTGGAAGCCGTGGGGGGCATCGGGGAACACCTCGATCCTGCTGGGGCTGCCGGCGGCCTCGAGCGCCTTGCGCATCCGTTCGACGCTCTCCAGCGGGATCCCGTCGTCCTTGCCCCCGTACAGCCCCAGCACCGGGGCCTTGAGGCGGCCGGCCAGGGCGATGACCTCGGTGGGCTGCAGGTCGGTCGTGGTGCCGACCAGGCGCCCGTACCAGGCCACGCCGGCGCGCAACCGCGGGTTGTGGGCGGCGTAGAGCCAGGTGATCCGGCCGCCCCAGCAGAAGCCCGTGATCCCGAGCCGCTTCGGATCACCCTCGCCGCTGGCGGCGGCCCAGGTCGCGGTGGCATCCAGATCGGCCATCACCTGGGCATCCGGCACGCGGGCCACCACCGGCAGGATGGAGGGGATATCCGGCAGCTGGCTCACGTCGCCCTGGCGCGCGAACAGGTCGGGCGCGATCGCCAGGTAGCCGAGTCGGGCCAGACGGCGGCACACGTCCTGGATGTGGGCGTGCACCCCGAAGATCTCCTGCACCACCAGCACCGTTCCCAGCTTTCTGCCCCCGGCCGGCCTGGCGCGGTAGGCGCGCATGGAGCCACCTGCGGCGGGAATGGAGACCCAGCCGGCCTCCAGGCCGCTCTCGGGGGTGGTGATCGTGGAGGCGGCCAGCGGGCCTGCCGCCAGGGCGAAGCCGGCCAGCAGGCCTCCCCTCAGCAGATCGCGGCGGGCGAGGCGGTGGAAGGGGCTGTGGGAGGGGCCGTTGTTCTCGGGTGGGGAAGCCATGGGAACAGGGCGCGAGGAACGGGGGAGGAGCCACCGTAAGGACCCCGAATGGGAGACAGACCGGGACGTGGAACGATTTGGATCCTTAACCTGGTGGCGGAATGCACACCTTTGTCAACCCGTCGAAATACTCCTTTACACTCAGCCCATCACGCGTTCCTGCCATGTCCTCCTCTTCCCTCAACGCCGACGACCGCTGGTTTCTCAACACTGCTGCCCGCCAGATCCACCAGGAGCAGCTGAAACGGGCCGAGCTGTTCAACGGCCGCGCCGCCATGCTCGGCTTCGTGATCGGCGTACTCACCGAAGCCCTCACCGGCCAGGGGATCCTGCACCAGATCGGGCTCGGTGCCCTGCTCTCGCAAGGCTGAACCATGGACTTCCAACCCGGAACCTTCGTGCGGCTCGAAGGCCGCAAGAGCGACGTCTACCAGGTGGTCAGCGTCGACGACTACGCCGACAGCTGCTGGGTGCGCCGCTGGCCCCTGCCCTTCCAGGGTTCGCCTGTGTTCTCCGTTCCCCTCCACGAGCTGACCGAAACCGTGGAGGCCAGGGCTGCAACTGCGGCGGCCTGATCCCCGCCTGGGGCGCTGCCGCCCCCGGCCTTCCGAGGCACCTGCCTTGATCCCCGTCCGCTTCATCGTCACTGTCCACCTGCTGCAGAGGGCCGGCTGCCTGGCGCTGGGGGCAGCGTGCTGCGCCCTGATCGCCGAGTCGGTCTCCATCGCGGGTCTGCTGCGCTGATGCTGCTGCGCTGATCGGGGCCCCCGGCGTCTCCCCTTTGCAGAATCGGGACGGCTCGGCCCTCACGTTGACGCAGGCGGGATGACTCTGGAGCGCATCGCGGTGAGCGGCTACCGCTCCCTGCAAAACGTGGTCCTGCCACTGGGGAACCTCACGCTTGTGTGCGGCGCCAACGGGACGGGCAAGTCGAACCTCTACCGCTCCCTGCGGCTGCTCAGCGCCGCCGCCCGCGGCGATCTGGTGGCCGTGCTGGCCGCTGAAGGCGGGCTGCCGGCGGTGCTCTGGGCCGGCCCGGAACGCCTGGGCCGCGCCATGAAGAGCGGCGAGGTGCCGGTGCAGGGGGGCCCACGCACCGTCCCGGTGCGCCTGCGGCTCGGCTTCGGCGGCAGTGAACTCTCCTATGCGATCGAGCTCGGCTATCCGGCCGAGGCCCGCAGCGCCTTCCACCTGGATCCGCAGATCAAGCGCGAGTGGATCTGGGCCGGCAGCACCTTCCATCCCGATGCCCTGTTGCTGGAGCGCAGCGACGGGGCTGTCCTGCGCCACGGGGGTGGCCGTCCGGTGGTCGTCACCCGGGAGCTGGCCAGCTTCGAGAGCCTGTTCACGGCGGTGACCGATCCGCTGGAGACCCCGGAAGCGTTCCGCCTCCGCCGGGAGCTGCTCGGCTGGCGGTTCTACGACGGCTTTCGCACCGATGCCACCGCTCCCGCCCGTCGCACGCCGATTGCCAGCCGCTGCCCCTCGCTGGCCGCCGACGGCGGTGACCTGCCCGCCGCCGTGCGCACGATCGAGGAGGTGGGCGATCTCGAAGGGTTCCAGGCGGCGATCGACGACGCCTTCCCCGGCTGCCTGATCACCGTGGACGTGAGCTCGCCCCGCTTCCGGTTGCAGATGGAACAGCCGGGGCTGCTGCGCCCCCTGGAAGCCACCGAACTCTCCGACGGCACCCTGCGCTACGTGCTGCTGGCGACGGCGTTGTTCAGCCCGCGCCTGCCTCCCCTGCTGATGCTCAACGAGCCGGAGAACAGCCTGCATCCGGATCTGCTCCTGCCCCTGGCCCGGCTGATCCTGGCCGCGGCCGCCCGCACCCAGGTGTGGGTCGTCGCCCACGCGCCGCCGCTGATCGAGGCCCTCTCCGGCCACGACGACGTGCGGGTGCTGGCGCTGGATCGAGAACTGGGGGCCACCCGGCTGCCGGGCCAGACGGCCCTGGACCGGGCCGCCTGGCGCTGGCCTGCAGGCGGCGGCCATCCCTAAGGTCGTGGCCGGTGAATCCCTCCTCGTTTGAGCGCTCCTTCCCCTTCCGCGGTCGCCAGCGTCCACCGCAGCCCCGCCCCCGCCAGGGAGAGCGATGGCTGGGACGTGGTGGTGATCGGCTCCGGCATCGGCGGCCTGGTGACCGCCAGCCAGCTGGCGGCGAAGGGGGCGAAGGTGCTGGTGCTGGAGCGCTATCTGATCCCCGGCGGCAGCGGCGGCAGCTTCCGGCGTGAGGGGTACACCTTTGATGTGGGTGCCTCGATGATCTTCGGCTTCGGCCAGAAGGGCCACACCAACCTGCTTACCCGCGCCCTGGCCGATGTGGACGAGCAGGCCGACACCATCCCCGATCCGGCTCAGCTCGAGTACCACCTCCCAGGCGGCCTGAGCGTGGCGGTGGACCGCGACTACGAGCGTTTCATCGCCGATCTCACCGCTCGGTTCCCGCACGAGGCCGAGGGGATCCGCGCCTTCTACGACACCTGCTGGCAGGTGTTCCGCTGCCTCGATGCGATGCCGCTGCTGTCGCTCGAGGATCCCGCCTACCTGGCCAAGGTGTTCTTCCGGGCGCCCCTGGCCTGCCTCGGCCTGGCCCGCTGGCTGCCGGTGAACGTGGGCGATGTGGCGCGCCGCCACATCCGCGATCCCCAGCTGCTCCGCTTCATCGACATGGAGTGCTTCTGCTGGTCGGTGATGCCCGCCGATCGCACGCCGATGATCAATGCCGGCATGGTGTTCTCCGATCGCCATGCCGGCGGCATCAACTACCCCCGCGGCGGTGTGGGCGTGATCGCCGAGAAGCTGGTGGCGGGGTTGCGCAGCCACGGCGGCGAGATCCGCTACCGCTCCCGCGTGGTGAAGGTGCTGCTGGAGGGCGGCCGGGCCGTGGGGGTTCGGCTGGCCAACGGCGAGGAGATCCGGGCCCGGCGGGTGGTGTCGAACGCCACCCGCTGGGACACCTTCGGCGGTGAGGGCTCGGAGACCAGCAGCCTGGTCGATGCGGCCGACACCCCGGCGGCCGAGCGCACCTGGCGGCGCCGCTACCGCCCCTCCTCCTCGTTCCTCTCCCTGCACCTGGGCATCCGCGCCGACGTGGTGCCGGCAGGCTTCCACTGCCACCACCTGCTGCTGGAGCGCTGGGAGGAGATGGAGGCCGAGCAGGGGGTGGTGTTCGTGTCGATGCCCAGCCTGCTCGATTCCTCCCTGGCACCGGCCGGCCATCACATCCTTCATGCCTTCACCCCCTCGTCGATCGAAGCCTGGAAGGGGCTGGGCCCGGCGGCCTATGCCGCGAAGAAGAAGGCCGATGCCCAGCGGCTGATCCAGCGCCTGGAGGCGATCGTGCCGGGCCTGGCCGGCGCTATCAGCCTGCAGGAGATCGGTACGCCCCGCACCCACCGCCGCTTCCTCGGCCGCATGGGCGGCAGCTACGGACCGATTCCGGCCCTGAGGCTGCCCGGCCTGCTGCCGATGCCGTTCAACCGCACCGGTCTCTCCGGCCTCTACTGCGTGGGGGATTCGTGCTTCCCGGGCCAGGGGCTCAACGCCGTGGCCTTCAGCGGTTTCGCCTGCGCCCACCGCATCGGCGCCGATCTGGGGCTCAACCCCTGGGCCCTGCCGGCCTGACCCCGCCTCCACCGATCCCCGCGCCCGGCTGGCTCAGTGCCGCAAGGTAGGCCCTGGGGCGGTGAGGCCCGGGGGCGATGCAAACCGTGCACTGGAACGGCAAGGAATGCTGGTAATCTCGACTTGCACCCCGAGCGCCTGCCTTTGTGATCCGGGGTGACTTCCCTTCCGCACGTGGCGGCTCGATCACCTCGGCGACCGATCGCTCTCACTTCGTGCAGCCGGCCCGCTGATGGATCTCCAGATTCATGTCGGCCTTCACAAGACGGGCACCACAACGGTTCAGGACGCCCTCTACTGCAATAGCGAGCTTCTCGCCCGCAGCGGCATCCTCTATCCCAGCACTGGCCTGTACGGTCCTCAGCACGCTCTGATCCCGGGCTGCCTGATCGCGATCCACCCGTCCCTCGATCAGGAACCGAGAAGCAGGGATCTTTCGCACTATCTCGACGCGCTGCAGGCGGAAGTGAGGCAGGCTAAACCCCGCCTCACCGTGATCAGTTCCGAGGTCTTCACGGAAACCATTTTTTACGAGCCTTCCGCCTGCCTGCAGCTGATCGCGGCCCTTGCGCAGCTCTTCGATCGCACCAGCATCCTCCTCACACGCCGGGCGCTGAAGCACCAAGCCCTGTCCTCTCTCAAGAACATGCTGAGAGGGGGATTCCACGATGCGATCGCCGATCCGATCGGCCTCTACAAGACCACCTTGGACAATTTCCGCCTCGCCACCCACTTCTGGCAGCACTGCGGACTGACGGTGCACGAGAAACACCTCGAGGCAGCCGATGGATGCCTGGTCGATCACTACTTCGGCGCCCTGTTCGACCGGCACGACCTGCAGCTGCGTCCGAGCCTGGCCCACGCCATCCAGCGGGATGGCGGCAACCACTGCATGAATGCCGACGCGCACAGCGCGTTGCTCTATCTTCTGCTGCTTCTCCTCGGCAACGGTTGGGAGTCAGCCTCCTGGGTGGGCAGGCCTTTGCTCCCCATCCTGGAGGAGGCGATGGCAGCGGAGGCGACCCGCACGGAGATCGTTCACGCCGTGCGATCCGAACACCTGATCGGCTACCTGGAGTGCCTCGCCGGGGCCGGTGCCGAGACGCCGCAGGCCCCGACCTACGTCTCTACCTCTCACAAGCTCGAGGCCCTGGCCCGTTGCGGCCTGAGCTCGGATGACATCGCCGCTATCACCCGGATGCTGAATCGGGTGCGGGATCTTGATGCCCCCACGGAGGCCTGCCTCCCCGCGGCGGGCTCAGTGATGGAAAGAGGGCTGCCGATCCAGGGGTGAAGGCATCGGTCCATCGAGGCTCTGGAACCACTGCACCGCCCGCCCGATGTCGTGGAGCAGTTCGTCGGCCATGTCGCGGTTGAAGCCGGCCCGAACCACGAAACGCAGCACCGCCATCGCCTCGCAGTCGGCAGGAAGGGTGTAAGCGGGCACCAGCCAGCCTCGCTCCCTGAGCTTGTCGGAGAGGTGGAACACATCCCAGTGGCTCACCGCTGGGTCGAGCGCTACGGCGAACACCGGCAGCTGACCGCGCGGATGGCTCACCAGCTTCAGCGGCGCCAGCTCGGCGATGCCATCGGCTAGGTGGCAGGCGATCGCCTCCAGTGCGGCCATCCGCAGCTGGTAGCCCTCGCGGCCGAGATGGAGGAAGTTGAAGTACTGCCCCACGATCTGGGCCCCGGGCCGCGAGAAGTTCATGCCGATGGTGGGCATCTGGCCGCCGAGATAATTCACGTTGAAACGCAGGGGCTCCGGCAGCAGGGCATCGTCGCGCCAGAGCACCCAGCCCACCCCTGGCAACACGCCGCCGTACTTGTGGCCGCTGGCGTTGATCGACTGCACCCGCGGCAGGCGGAAATCCCACAGCAGATCCGGGGTGTTGAACGGGGCAACGAACCCCCCGGAGGCCGCATCCACGTGGATCGGGATGTTGAGACAGCGGCTCTCCTGCAGCGCATCCAGGGCTGCCTGCAGCTCCTCGATCGGCTCATAACTGCCGTCGAAGGTGCTGCCGAGGATGCCCACCACGCCGATGGTGTTCGCATCGCACAGGGCGATGGCCTCCGGCACCCCAAGATGCAGCCGCTCCGGCTGGATCGGCACCAGGCGGGGTTCGACATCGAAATAGACGCAGAACTTCTCCCAGCAGATCTGGGTGTTGGTGCCCATCACCAGGTTGGGCCGTCCGGTGTCGTGGCCAGCCGCCAGCCGCTGCTGGCGCCAGTTCCACTTCAGCACCAGCCCGCCGAGCATGCAGCCTTCGCTGGAGCCGGTGGTGGAGGTGCCGACAGCCCGCCCCGGATCGGGCGCATGCCACAGATCGGCCAGGATGTGCAGACAGCGCTCCTCGAGCTCGGCGGTCTGCGGATATTCGTCCTTGTCGATGATGTTCTTGTCGGCGCATTCCTCCATCAGCCGCCTTGCCTGCGGCTCCATCCAGGTGCCCACGAAGGTGGCCAGATTCAGGCGGGCGTTGCCATCCAGCATCAGGTGGTCGTGCACCAGCTGATAGGCCAGCTCGGCATCCAGTCCCTGTGGCGCCAGCCGGTCGCGGGGAATCTCGCCCAGCAGGCCGGCCTGGGCCAGCCGGGCACTCAGGGCGGGATTGAGTCCGATGGTCTCGCTGCGGCGGCGGATCTCCATGGCTTGGGGCGACTGATCCGGACGGTTCATTCAACCGCAGGCTTCCTGTAGGAGCCGCCTCCGCTCGCGATGGCGCCGACGCTCTCCATAGGGTGGTCGCCCTGCGTTGTTGCGGCGATGACCGCCTCCCCCCTGCCCAGCTCCGAAGACCTGGCCCGCTACCTCGAGGCCCGCGGAGAACTGGGCAAGCCCTGGATGTGGCACCTGCTGCGCCTGGCCAAGCTCAAGGAGGCTAAGGATTCGATCCCGCCCGAGGAATTCGTGCATCGCCTGCAGGAGGCCCATGCCGATCTGATGCGGCTCGGCGAGTTCTGGAAGGGCCGCGAGGCCGAGGTGTTCGGTGGCCGCTATCAGCCGCCGCTCACGATCGAGCCGCTGCCCGGATCCGCCGACGACCGCTGACCCCGGCGATGGTTCACCCCGATCTGCCCCCGTCCGAGCCGGCCGCTGATGGGATCCGTGCCTATCCGATGGCGCCCCTGATCCGCTTCACCCTGCTGGCCCTCTACCTGGCCCTGGTGCTTCCCCTGCCGTTGCTGGCCCCCCCGGGCCTGAGGCCGGCGCTGCTGGGGGCCTTGCCCCTCGGCCTGGTGCTGGTGCTGGCGATCACCAGCGAGCGCGTGGAACTCGATGCAAAGGGTCTGCGGGTGGGCCATCCGGCCTGGTGCTCCTGGTGGCTGCGGCGTGGCTGGTCGCTGCCCTGGGGCCGCATCACAGCCCTCACCCCCGTGGCCACCAGCCAGGGAGGGAGGGTGTTCTACGTGCGCACCGCTGCCACCGGCAAAGGGCTGGCTCCGGCCTGGCTGCTGCCCCAGCGGGTGGCCGGTTTCGATGATTTCCTCGCCCGCTTCTCGAGCCACACGGGCATCGACACGTCGGCGGTGGGGCGGATCAGCCCACCCTGGACCTACCGGCTGTTGGCACTCCTGTGCGGCCTGATGCTGCTGGGTGAAGCGCTGGTGATGCTGCTCGGAATCGGCTCAGCGGCTGGGGCCGTCGTCAGTTGACGCGGCTGGGCTGGGGCGGAAGCACCATGGTTGGTGAGGTTGGTTCTTCCTCAGCGGCCTCGGGCAGGGTGTCGAGGCTGAAGCGGTAGCCCTGCTGGCGCATCGTCTCGATGCCGCCCCCTTCTCCCAGGCCGGCCTGCTCGAGCTTGCGGCGCAGGGTGAGCACCTGGGTATCAACCGAGCGAGGACCACCACTGAAGGGAGGCCAGGCCATGCGCAACAGCTCCTGGCGGCTGCGCACCACTCCGGGTGGCATCAGCAGCGCGCAGAGGAGAGCGAATTCCCTCGGGCTGAGCTCCACCGGCTGGTCGCGGAGGGTGACCTGCCGAAGCAGAAGATGCACCTCCAGCGGACCCACGCACACCCGCTCCTGCAGGCCGCTGCCGCTCCGGCGCAGCAGGGTGCGACAACGGGCCGCGAGTTCCTCCAGGCCGAAGGGTTTGCGCAGCACGTCGTCGGCGCCGGCATCCAGCAGCGACACCACGGGCTCAGAGCCGGAGCGAGCCGTGAGCACCATCACCGGGCAATGCAGTTGGGCCGCCAGGCGCAGGGCGGAGGTTTCCTCCAGCAGTTCGGCACTCACCAACAGATCGGGGGACTGCTCATGACAGATCTCCAACGCCTCCCGCGCCGTGGCCACCGCCGCGGCCAGGTGGCCGTCCTGGCGGAGCCTCTGGGCAAGAACGGTGCGCAGGGTGGCGTGGGGATCGACCACCAGGACCCTTCGCGGCTGGCCGCCGCCGTTGTCGATCGGCTTCTCAAGGGCCATGCGCGGATCTTCGGAGATGAGGAAAGGTGAAATGGAAGGCACAACCTAACGGGCCTGACCCGGGATTTCGGGTATCAGGCGATGCCTTTCAAACCGTCCCCCTCCGGGCCGGCCGCCCGACCGTCCCCTTCCCCCATCACCCCGGCGGCACGCCACAATGGGCATCAGGGCCCGCCCCATCCATGACAGCGCTGCAGCATCCCGACGCCATCAGGCATTTCCAGTCCCTCTGTGATGCCTGCCAGGAACTGGCCCTCCGCCACCACTCGCCCTCCGAGCTGCGGCTCTACGCCGATGGCTACCTCCACGCGCTTCGGCGCACCTCGGTGCTGGATCACCATTCTCAGCGGCGCCTCGAAGAGCTGATCGACCGCTGGATCCTTGATCCCTCCTCGTTCATCGGACCCGACGGCGATCCCCGCGCCCTGTTCGAGAGCGAGTTCGAGACGGGTCGGTACTGAGAATCGCGTCGGCGCCTCTGTTCCGACCCTCGGGACTTCAGGAGGCCAGTTCCACGGCGAGTTTCTCGCCCAGCTCACCGTTGTTGTACATCTCGATCAGGATGTCGGAGCCGCCCAGGAACTCGCCCTTCACGTACACCTGGGGGATTGTGGGCCACTCGGAGTACTCCTTGATCCCCTGGCGGATCTCCATGTCGGAGAGGACGTCGAAGGTTTCGAACGGCACCGCCATGGCGTTGAGGATCTGAACCACATTGTTGGAGAAGCCGCACTGGGGCATCAGCTTGTTGCCCTTCATAAAAACGAAGACGGGGCTCGAGCTGATCAGGCCCTCGATGCGCTGGCGAAGTCGGTCGTCCATGGAGGAAGGGAGCGGTCAGGTCGGAACGGAGGTCTGCAGGGCCAGGGCATGGATCGCCTCGCTGGCCAGTTCGGCGCGAAGGGCGCCGTACACAAGCTGGTGCTGGCGCACCCTGGGGAGGCCTGTGAAGGCCGTGGACACCACGGACACCTGCAGATGGTCACCGCCGCCGGTGAGGTCGTCCACCTGGACCTCGGCATCGGGCAGGGCCTGGCGGATGGCGGCCTTGACCTGATCCGGGTGAACCATCGGGGAGAACGGCGGGCGGGGGGAATCTAAGGGGCTGAAGCCGCTGATGGGTCTCAGCTGCCGGTGCCCGGGGCGGTGTAGGGAGTGCTGACGAAACCGATCTCCAGCAACTGTTGGTAGGCCTTCTGGCCCGATTCGTTGGCGGGGGTCATCGTCTTGACCACCTCCACCAGCAGCGGCACCGCCACCTCGGGCTGGCCCTGGCGCCGGAACAGGGCCGCCAGGCGCATGTTGGCGCCCACCAGCAGATCGAGGGTCTGGCGGCCCTTCTCGTCCATCTCGCGCGGGATGCGGGCGTCGAGACCGCGGAAGGCGCCGCTCAGATCGCGGTAGAAGCCGAGCAGCTTGCGGCTGGCATCGCGGGCCTGGTCGTAGAGGCGGCGGGCTTCGGCGAGGTTGCCGGCGGCGGCTGCCGCATCGCCCCGGGCCAGCAGCGACTGAACGGCGGTGATGTTGAAGGGGCTGCCCGGTGTGGCCAGGGCCCGCTCCGGTTCCGCAGCCTGCGCGTGGGCGGCCGGCATGGCGAGCGGAAGGCCGAGGCTGCAGGTCGCCAGCGCACAGCCCAGCAGGGAACCGAGAGACCGGGGCAGAGCTGAGGGGACGGTGGGCCTGATCACGTCGGCGCCGGAGCAGCAGATCGGACTCTACGGGGACTGCGGCGGCCGGCCGATCGCCAGCCGGGCCGCTTGCTCGGCCGACTGCATCGCGCCCGCCAGCTGCTCAGTGAAGGCCCTGGCGGCGTCGCGCCCCTGGCCTTCCGGCCGGAGCGGTTCGCCGAAGCACACCGCAGCGGCCTCCCCAGGACGCGGGAGGGGACGGCTGTAGGC
>JBKDPV010000007.1:0-31648 GCA_046342315.1 Cyanobacteriota bacterium | reverse complement strand
GTTCAGCCCGGTGTAGGGGTTGATGCCGGCATCCAGGGCGGCTCTGCGCAGGTTGGCACCCTCGATACACCCGACCTGCTGGCCTTCGCGTTCGAACCGGATGGTGGGCACGGGGACTCTGGGGGAGGGCGCCGCCCAACTTAAGGCACGTCCTGCGCCTTTCGGCAGCCTCTCCTCTGCCTGCAACGGTGTGTTGGCCGGCGAGGTTCGTAGCATGCAGTCAACATGACCTGCTGCGAGTCCAGCCTGGTGAGCTCTGCCGTTCCTCCCTCCGAGCCGGGCTACGACCGCCTGGCTCCGCGACTGATCCCCGGCTACGCCAGCCTCGCTCGCCTGGCGGTTGCGCTGCTCGCTACCTCTCCCCTGGCTTCCGCGCCGAGGTCGTCGGTGCTGGTGGCGGGCTGCGGCACTGGATCTGAGCTGCTGGAGGCTCGCGCCCAGCGTCCCGACTGGCAACTCACCGCCATCGATCCATCCGCCACCCTGCTCGAGGTGGCTCGAGGCCGCCTCGAGTCGGCGGTGCCCGCCATCGACTGGCGCTGCACCCGGGTCGAGGATCTGGGGGTTGAGGCCGCCTTCGACGGGGCCCTCTCGGTGCTGGTGCTCCAGTCCCTCCCCGACGACGGCAGCAAGCTGGCTTTCCTTTCTGCTCTGGCCCGCAGCCTGCGCCCCGGCGCCCAACTGGTGCTGGTCGACCTGATGCGCCCCGAGCGCTCGGCGCTCCAGGCCCAGGTGGAGTGCGCCTGGGGACAGTTTCAGCTTGCCAGTGGCGAGAGCGGCAACCCCGACACGTTGGCCTCCCGGGTGGAGGCACCCCATCCGATCGGGCAGGCCCGTCTTGCAGCCCTGGCCGAAGCATCCGGCTTCGGCGACCCTGCACCGGTGTTCAAGGCCCTCGACTTCGAGGGGTTCCTGCTGCAGCGACGCCGTTGATCCTGCATCCTCACGCGTAGGTTCTCAGCCGGTGTGGGCCTGCTTCTCACGGGCGATGCACTGCTCAAGAAGGGAAGGCACCTCGCCCGCATCCAACCACCCGCTGATGGTGGTGGGCCGCCCTTCCATGTTCTTGTAGGTGCGGAAGAACTCGGCAACGTCCTCCAGTTGGTTGGGAGCGATCTGACGGATGCTCGTGATTCCCTTCATCCGGGGATCGGCGATCGGAACGCACAGCAGCTTGCCGTCGTGGGCGCCGCTGTCGACCATGTCGAGGATGCCGATCGGACGGGCCGTGAGGAGGCAGCCGGCGAAGGTAGGTTCTTCCATGATCACCATCGCATCAAGGGGTGCTCCGTCCTCGGCGAGGGTGTTGGGCACGAAGCCGTAGTCGAAGGGATAGCGCACCGACGAATGAAGAACCCGATCGAGCACCATCACCCCGGCGGCTGCGTTGTATTCGTATTTGTTGGTGCTTCCCGCTGGGATCTCCACCAGCACGTGCACCAGCCCGGGGGAGGGTGCGGCGGACAGGCTGCGGAGATCCATCGCTGTACCGATCAGCGCTGCAGAGAGGTGGGAAAGCCTGCTGGGGAAGGCTCTTGGCGGTCCCCCAGCACGCTGGCAAAGGGAACGGCCACTGTCAGGAGGGCGATGGCGATGCCAGCCAGGACGCCCAGAGGAGAGATCACCAGGTCGGGGTCGGGCGGGGAGGCGGAATCGGAGGCGTAGGAGGAGAGGAGCACCTCGCGTCCGGGAGGCTCCTCTGCACTTTCCACCTCATCGGAACCCTTGGGAGGGCTGCAGAGCTCGGAGAGGATGGAAGGGGAACGGAGGGTCATGGGGGCCGGAGTCCCGATGGAAGCCGTCAGGACGGCTTATCCGGGGTTCATCCGTGAAGGAAGTCGTGATGCTTTATTTTGCCAGCAAGCTCACGGCCCTGTCGGTTCGGTTCACCGATCTCATCGATGGCGGCGGGATCGACTCAGGCCGCCGGTCGCGCCTGGGTGTGCTGGCGGTGGGCTGCAAGGTCGGCGGGGCCGCCGTCGAGGGCATCGAGACGCTGACGGATGGAGCGGAGTTCCTCGAGGATCGACGTGAGAATCTGCTGGGTGGCGGTGGAGGGGGAGTTCAGCACCTCCACAGTCACCTCCTTGATGCGTAGAACATCACGGGCGAATCTGGCCACCTCGTTGGGATGAAACAGCAGCGGCTCCTTCTGGTCGCTGCGGTATTCAGGATTGAGCTTGCGGGCGTTGAAGGGAGGGTTGAGATTGCGGGGATCCGTGTTGGTATACCGATACACCGAAGCCCGGGAACGATTGAGGGCTTTCTGTACATCTTCGATACCGATCAGGGCGTCATCGCTTCCATCGGCACCCTCTTCGCCGCCAGCAACGGCCTGGCGGCTCCCGAACGCATCAAGGATCTCGTGCGCGCTGCCGGTCGTGGTTGGGGCAAACGAACCAGAAGGCGCGAGCATGAGACGGAAATGGGACAGGCTGGAATCGAGATGTGACCCTAGCAGAGGTTCCATGGCGGGGCCGATCGGCACGGACACTCATGCCAGTCGCCGTGGTCACGCCCGGATGCCCTCCACGGCGAGTGATAGCGTCCGGCCCTTTCCTTCCTCCCCTCTCATGCGCGTGTCCCGCCTGCTGCTGGTGACGCTCCGGGACGATCCCGCCGAGGCGGAAATTCCATCTCATCGGTTGCTGCTACGGGCCGGTTACATCCGCAGGGTCTCGTCGGGAATTTATGCCTATCTGCCCCTGCTCTGGCGCGTTCTGCAGAAAATCTCGACGATCGTGCGCGAGGAGATGAACGCCATCGGGGCCCTTGAGACCCTCCTGCCCCAGTTGCAACCCGCTGAGCTGTGGCTCCGCAGTGGCCGCTGGGCCGGCTACACCGCAGGCGAGGGCATCATGTTCCACCTGGTGGACCGCCAGGGGAGGGAGATGGGGCTAGGTCCGACTCACGAGGAGGTGATCACGGCTCTGGCGGCTGATCTGATCCACTCCTACCGTCAGTTGCCGGCATGTCTCTATCAGATCCAGACCAAATTCCGTGATGAGATCCGGCCCCGCTTCGGGCTGATGCGCGGCCGCGAGTTCATCATGAAGGATGCTTATTCCTTTCACGCCGACGAAGATTGTCTGCGTCGCACGTATGAGGCGATGGACGGAGCCTATCGCCGTATCTTCGAGCGCTGTGGCCTGCGTGTCGTGGCCGTGGAAGCTGACAGCGGCGCCATCGGCGGCTCTGCCAGTCAGGAGTTCATGGTCACGGCCGAAGCGGGGGAAGATCTGGTGCTCTCCAGTCCCGACGGGCTCTATGGGGCGAACCAGGAACGGGCTGTCTCCCGCCCGGCCGATCCGATCCCCTTGGAGGGCAGCGGATGCAGGCCGTTAGCCACCCCTGGCACCGCCTCAATCGAGGATCTCTGCTCGGTTCACGGCTTCGATTCCACCCAGACGGTGAAGGTTCTGCTGTTGTTGGCCCGCTTCGCCGACAGCAACCCCCAGCCTCTGCTGGTGGCCTTGCGAGGCGATCAGCAGCTCAACGAGGTCAAGCTCGCCAATGCCGTGGCCTCTCGCCAGTCGCAGGCGGGCGCCCTGCTCGAGATCACGCCGCTTACCCCCGAGCAACTGGAGGCCGAGGGACTTGAGCCCCTCCCCTTCGGATTCATCGGACCCCATCTGGAGGATTCGGCGCTGAAGGGCGCCAGGAGCTGGCAGCCGCGATTCCTGCGCCTTGCCGATCCCACGGCGGTCGATCTGGAGCGATTCGTCTGCGGGGCCAATGCAGCGGATCTCCATCTGGTGGGAGCGGCCTGGGGCGAGCTCACACCCGCACCGGAGGCGATGGACCTGCGGGCGGCCCAGCCAGGGGATCGATGCCTCCATGACCCCTCCCAGCGGCTAGAGGCCGCTCGCGGCATCGAAGTGGGCCACATCTTCCAGCTCGGCCGCAAATACTCCGAAGCCCTCGACGCCCGCTTCACGACCGAGGGCGGAGTGGAGGAGGCCCAGTGGATGGGCTGCTACGGCATCGGCGTGTCCCGACTGGCCCAGGCAGCGGTGGAGCAGCACCACGATGCCGGCGGCATCCGCTGGCCGGTGGCGATCGCCCCCTTCGAACTGCTGATCGTGATTGCCTCCGCCCAGGATCCTCTCCAGGTTTCCCTGGCTGAACAGCTTTACGAGCGCCTGACGGCGGCGGGCGTGGAGGTGCTGCTCGACGACCGGGACGAGCGGGCAGGGGTGAAGTTCAAAGATGCCGATCTGATCGGCATCCCCTGGCGACTGGTGGTGGGCAGGGGAGCCGCCGAGGGACGGGTTGAAGTGGTGGAGCGGGCCGTGGGCGAGCGCCGCGACCTGGAGGTGGACGCTGCAGTGGCCGACCTCACGGCTGCGATCACGCGACAGCGCTCTGGGCGGTCGAGGGTCTGAGCAGTTCCTAGGATCCCCCACATTCGCTTCTCTGCCATGCCCGCCCTGCTGCGACGGATCTCCGCCTGGGCGGACGAGTGGATCGGCAGGCGTCTGCCGGTGGCCCTGGCGACCCTTGCCCTCGTGCTTGCTCTCGGCCTCACCGCCTGCAGCAACGCCAGCAACGGACTCACCGGCAACTACGTCGATGACACCGTGAGCGTGGCCCGCTCCCTGCTGGGAACCATTGCCCTCGCCGAGGACGATCCCGGCCGCAGCGCCGCAGAGATCCAGGCCAGGGCTCTGATCAACGACTACACCGCCCGCTATCGCCCCCGACGGGATGTGAACGGCCTCGGTTCGTTCACCACCATGCAGACAGCGCTCAACTCGCTGGCCGGTCACTACACCAACTACCCCAGCCGCCCCCTCTCCGACGCGCTGCGTAGCCGGCTGGAGAAGGAGCTGCACCGGGCCGAGACCTCGGTCGTTCGGGGTGCCTGAAGCCCGCCTCGCGGGCGGTTCTTTGACGGATCGCCCCTCGGTCTGACAGGCTCTGTGATTGTGCTCTGAAGCGGCTGCGGGCCGCCTTGTCCTTGGCCAACGTTGTCGTCATCGGTGCACAGTGGGGCGACGAGGGGAAGGGAAAGATCACCGACCTGTTGAGCCGATCCGCCGACGTCGTGGTTCGCTATCAGGGCGGTGTGAATGCCGGTCACACGATCGTTGTCGATCAACGCGTTCTTAAGCTCCATCTCATCCCCTCGGGCATCCTTTACGCCGACACCACCTGCCTGATCGGTTCGGGCACGGTTGTGGATCCGAAGGTGATGCTCGGCGAAATCGACACCCTCATCGATTACGGCATCGATGTCTCAGGCCTGAAGCTTGCTTCCACGGCCCACGTCACCATGCCGTATCACCGCCTGCTCGATCTGGCGATGGAGCAGCGACGGGGCGATCGGCGGATCGGAACCACCGGCCGCGGCATCGGTCCCACCTATGCCGACAAGTCCGAGCGCAACGGCATCCGTGTGATCGACCTCCTCGATCCCGAGCGCCTGCGCGATCGGCTCCTGGGGCCCCTTGGCGAGAAGAACGAGCTGCTGCAAAAGGTCTACGGGCTCGAACCCCTCGATCCCGACCAGGTGATCGAGGAGTACACCGCCTATGGCCGCAGGCTCGCTCCCCATGTGGTGGACTGCACCCGCACGATTCACGAGGCGGCCCGGGCCCGCAAGAACATCCTGTTCGAGGGCGCGCAGGGCACCTTGCTCGATCTTGATCACGGCACCTACCCCTACGTCACCTCCTCCAATCCCGTCAGTGGCGGCGCCTGCATCGGGGCAGGGGTCGGGCCGACCCTGATCGACCGGGTGATCGGTGTGGCCAAGGCCTACACCACGCGGGTGGGGGAAGGTCCGTTCCCCACCGAACTGGAGGGCAGCCTCAATGACCATCTCTGCGACCGGGGCGGGGAATTCGGCACCACCACCGGCCGGCGGCGGCGCTGCGGTTGGTTCGATGGGGTCATCGGCCGTTACGCGGTGGAAGTCAATGGGCTCGATTGCCTGGCGATCACCAAGCTCGACGTGCTTGATGAACTCGACGAGATTCAGGTGTGCGTGGCCTACCAGCTCGACGGCCACCGGATCGAGCATTTCCCCAGCAGCGCCGAGGACTTCGCCCGCTGCCAGCCGATCTATGAAACCCTTCCCGGCTGGCAGTGCTCCACAGCTGACTGCCGCAGCCTCGACGACCTGCCTGCTACGGCGATGGCCTACCTGCGGTTCCTTGCCGAGCTGATGGAGGTGCCGATCGCCATCGTCTCGCTCGGGGCGCAGCGTGATCAGACGATCGTCGTGGAAGACCCGATCCATGGGCCCAAGCGGGCGCTGCTCAGCATCTGAACGCTCCCTTCACCATGACCCCAGCACTACCCAAGAGCCTTGATGTCGTCGGCATCGGCAACGCCATTGTCGACGTCCTGGTGCAGGCCGACGACAGCTTCCTCGATGATCACGGCCTTACCAAGGGCACCATGGCCCTGATCGATGAGGCCCAGGCGGAGCGTCTCTACGGCGCGGTGGGGCCGGGCCTGGAAACCTCCGGCGGATCCGCAGCCAACACCCTTGCGGGAATCGCTCAGCTGGGGGGACGGGCGGGCTTCATCGGTCGCGTCCGCGACGACCAGCTCGGCGCGATCTTCAGCCATGACATCCGCTCGGTGGGGGCACGCTTCGATACCCCTGCCGCCACAACCGGTCCCTCCACGGCACGCTGCCTGATCCTGGTCACCCCGGATGCTCAGCGCACGATGTGCACCTATCTGGGCGCCTCGGTGAAGCTCGACCCCGAAGACCTTGATCTCGAGCTGGTGCGCCAGGCCCGGGTGCTTTACCTCGAGGGCTACCTCTGGGACAGTCCCGAAGCCCAGCGCGCCTTTGTATCGGCCGCCGAGGCAGCAAGGGAGTCTGGAGGGGAGGTTGCCCTCTCCCTGTCAGATGCCTTCTGCGTGGATCGCCATCGTGACAGCTTCCGCGAGCTGGTCGACGGCCATGTCGACATCCTGTTCGCCAACGAGATGGAGATCACATCGCTCTACAAAGCCGACAGCTTCGAGCAGGCCGCAGCAGAGGTGAGAGGGCGCTGCCGCATCGCCGCTCTCACCCGCAGTGAGAAGGGTTCGCTGGTGCTGGCAGAAGAGGAATCGATTTCCATCGAACCCTTCCGCCTGGGTGACCTGGTCGACACCACCGGCGCCGGTGATCTGTATGCGGCGGGCTTCCTGCACGCTTACACACGAGGTCAGGATCTGGAGCGCTGCGGTCGGCTCGGATCCCTCTGCGCCGGCCAGGTGGTCACGCAGCTTGGCCCCCGTCCCCAGGGCTCACTGCGGGAGCTGATGGAGCGGCATCTGGGCTGAGGGCTGCCACTTCGCCGGCGCACCACGGCCCGTAGGGAGCACCGGCGGATGCATGCCAGTGGATCCATTCCGGGATCTCGTAGCTGTGCAGCTCCCGCACAGCCGTCTCCAGGGCGTGCAGGCACTCCGGGGTGGTCTTCATCAGCAGTTGCACCTCCTCATTGCGCTCGATCCGGCCCTGCCAGCGATACAGGGAGCGCACGGGCACCAGGGAGACGCATGCCACCAGACCACGTTCCAGCAGCAGCGCCGCCATCGCTTCGGCCTGCTGCTGATCGGCCTCGGTCGTGAGCACCAATTCCAGTGGCTGCTGCTCCCGTAGCTGTTGCTGTTCGGTGTGATCCATCCGGCGGCCCCTCTCAAGCGTGGGGCGAGCCTCCCACGACCGCCAGCAGCTCGGCCAGTGTCAGGACCTTCACCCCCGCAGGCTCCTGCGGCCGCCGCAGCAGCCGCAGCTCCATGTCCTGGTTCTGGCAGATCCGGCGCCAGAGCCCTTCGGTGTTCCCACCGGACTGGCGGCAGAGGACGGCGTCGATCCGCCAGCGCCGGCAGAGTGCCGCCTCGATCCGGCCCTCGCCGCCCGGGCGCAGGCAGGCCACCCGCCCGGGGTGCAGACCGGCGGCCATGACGATCCGCAACGCCGTTGGATCCGGTAGGAGCCGGGCGTGGTGAATGGCCCCGGGGCTGTGCCGCACCGCCAGCGGCAGCTGGCGGGCTCCGATCGCCAGCAGCAGTCGCTCCCCTCGGGCCACACAGGCCTCCAGCTGCGGCAGATCGTCGAGCAGCACGGCCTGCTGCAGCGCCTCAACCGGCCGCCCCAGCCGTAGAAGGGGCTGGTGGCGGGCATGGCAGACCCGGGCCAGGGCGGCGCTGATCGTGGTGGCGAAGGGATGACTGGCATCCACCACCCAGGCGTAAGGATCTCCGGCGAGCTCCGCCGCCGCCAGCTCCCGCTCTACGCCCTGCTCGGGTGTCAGGCCCACGCCCTCGCCGATCGGCCCCACCGCCAGCTCGAGATCCGGGTCGGTCCGGTAGGCGCGGCTCGCACCCTGCCCCACCACGCTCAGGCGCAGGCGCCATCCCCTTGCCAGCAGCGCCTCGGTGAGCACAGGCCCTTCGCCCGTCCCGGCGATCAGCCACACCCGGCCGCTCCGGTGGTGTTCGGGGGGGGCTTGCATCAGGATGGGTCTGCGAAACCAATGGATGGGGCGTGAATCACTGCTTGCTCGAGGTGGAGGTTCTGGAGGCTCCCCAGGTGCGCTACACCCAGGACAACCAGACGCCTGTGGCGGAGATGACCGTGCGGTTCGATGGCCTGCGGCCTGAGGATCCCCCGGGGCAGCTCAAGGTGGTGGGTTGGGGCAGCCTCGCCCAGGATCTGCAGAACCGGGTGCAGGTGGGCCAGCGGCTGGTGCTTGAAGGTCGGCTGCGGATGAACACCGTCACCCGTCAACAGGATGGGGTGAAGGAGAAACGGGCCGAGTTCACCCTGGCCCGGCTTCACCCGTTGGGGGCAATCGGCAGTGCTGCGCCAGTCGCCGCAGGGCCGGCCGGTCCTGCCACGGGCGCCACTCCCCGCCGCGCGCCCTCTTCTCCCCCCGTCCGGACCACGTCATCCCCGGTCGCGGCGAACGCGGGGAACGCGGCTGCGACCGCAGGTCCGGCCGCCACCGTATGGAACAGCGGCCCCTTGGTGGAGCAGGACCTGCCGGACGACGACGAGATCCCCTTCTGAACCCCTACGCCGACGTCCTGCCGGCGCTGGTTCAGGAGGGGCCGAGGCGGTCTCCCGCCTGCTCGAGCAGCTGACCCAGTTCCCGCTCCAGCGCAGCCAGGTCCAGGCGCCACTCGCTCCAGCGTCCGCTGTCGAGGTGGCGCAGCAGCCAGAGCCGGTCCTGGCGAAGCTGCTCGAGCAGCTCCACGGTGCCGAGGGCGGCGGCTTCCTCGGCCGGGGAGGAGTTCGGGGACATCGGCACGATCGGCACGTCATTCCCATCCTGCCCGGCGTTGCAGGAAGATGGCGATATGCATTCCTCCCGTTCCTCCGCCCTGTTGTCGCCGGGCAGCCTGGTAACCCTGGCGGGCGCGGCCCTCACTGTGGTGGGGTCCGTGGCCTACCTGGGCGACAACGCCAACCTCAGCCTGCCCACGATCTTCTACGGGATTCCGTTCCTGCTGGGCGGTCTGGCTCTCAAGTCATCCGAACTGCCCCCCCCGCGCCGCCTCACGCCGCCGGCCTCCCTGCGCGCCCTCCGGGAGCGACCGGAGAGCGAGAACCTTCGCAAGCTGCTGGCTGATGTAAGCCGCTGGCGATATGGCCAGAAGGCCCATCTGGAAAGTTCGCTCGAAGCGCTCAAGCTCTGGGACGACGACGATCCACCCCAGCTGATGGAGGTGGAAGAGTTCGAACACCAGGGCGGTTACGGGTTGCGACTCGGCTTCCATCTTCATGGCGTGTCGGCGGAGCGCTGGCACGATCGGCGTGAGCGCCTTGGTCGCTTCTTCGGCCCCGGCCTTGAGGCCCTGCTTGAGCAACCCGCCTCCGGCCGCCTCACCCTCATCCTGCGGCCACTGGCTACTGACCCCACTCCCGTCGCTTCATGACCTCCGACCTGCTCGTCAGCCAGGCCGACAGCCTGAGGGTCTCCGTGCTCAGTGAGGCCCTGCCCTACATCCAGCGCTTCGCTGGCCGGCGCGTCGTGGTCAAGTACGGCGGTGCCGCGATGGTGCGTGAGGAACTGCGCGACGCCGTCTTCCGCGACCTGGCGCTGCTGGCCTGCGTGGGTGTTCAACCGGTGGTGGTGCACGGCGGGGGCCCCGAGATCAACCAGTGGCTCTCCCGCCTGGCGATCGAACCCCAGTTCAGCGGCGGTCTCCGGGTCACCGATCCCCTCACGATGGACGTGGTGGAAATGGTGTTGGTGGGTCGGGTCAACAAACAGATCGTCAACGGTCTGAACCGGGTGGGCGGCAAGGCCGTGGGGCTCTGCGGCAGCGACGGCGGCCTGGTGCAGGCCCGCCTCTGGGGCGACGGCTCCCACGGCCTGGTGGGAGATGTGGCAGCTGTGGAGCCCGGCGTGCTCGCTCCGCTGCTCGAAGCCGGCTACATCCCGGTGATCTCCAGCGTGGCCCCCGATGCCGAGGGGCAGGCCCACAACATCAATGCCGACACCGTGGCCGGCGAACTGGCGGCATCGCTGCAGGCCGAGAAGCTGATCCTGCTTACCGACACCCCCGGCATCCTGCGCGATCGCCAGGATCCCGCCTCCCTCATCCGCCAGCTCACCCTCTCCGAGGCCCGGGGGCTGATCGCTGAGGGCGTGGTGGAGGGTGGGATGACCCCCAAGACCGAATGCTGCATCCGCGCCCTGGCCCAGGGGGTGGCGGCGGCCCACATCGTCGATGGGCGGGTGCCCCACTCGCTGCTGCTCGAGGTCTTCACCAATGCCGGCATCGGCACGATGGTGGTCGGCAGCCCGGCCCGACTGGCGGGCTGAGGCTCCGATGGGCGAGCCGACTGCCGTGGAGGATCCCCTGGCGGCTGCACGCCGGGCCCTGGAGCGGGGGGAGTACGGACGGGTCCTCAACCTGCTCGAGCCGATCGCTGCTCAGCACGGCCCCGCCACCTCCCTGGGGGCTGGGGTGCGTCTGCTGATGGCCACGGCCCTGATGGGACAGGGGGAGGGCGAGCGGGCCGCCGCCTGCTGCCGTGCCCTCCAGGGCAGTTCCGATGCTGCCCTGCGAGCACGTGCGCGCGAGCTGCTGGAGGTGCTCGAGGCTCCGGTGCTCCGGCGGCCCCGGGACTGGTCCCTCACCCTTCCTGAACTGGGGAACGATGGGGGCTTCGAGGCCGTTGGTCGGGCTGGCGTCCGCCGGCGCCGCTCCGGGCCGCCCGCCTCTCCGCCGCCGGCACCGGTCGGCACCACCCGCCCTCCCTGGGGATTCGCTGGCGTTGCAGTACTGGTTCTGGTACTTGTGTTGTTGGCCTCCCTGCTGGGCGGTTGCATGGAGGTCCGCACAGACCTCTCCTTCCAAGGGCCGGGCCGCCTGCAGGTGAGCCATGTTCTAGGCAGAGCAAGCGGTCGCCCCACACCCTGGCAGCAGCGCCTGGCCGAGGCTCTACTGGCCCAGGGGTTCCGTCCGGCCGAGAGCGGCACTCCCGGACAGCCACCTTCGTTGGAATTGCGCACGGCTGTTCTGCCGGCTGATGAGGCCGTGGCTGCTCTCAAGGCAAGCCTGGAGGCGGCGGCCGGACTGGCTGGCCTCGATCTTCCCTCGCCGAACCTTGTGTTTCACGAGCGCAACTGGCTGGTGGGCGTGCGTCAGACCCTGCGGATCGAGCTCGACCTGGAGGAGGTTCCTGTTCTGCCTGGATTGCAGCTGAGCTGGCGACTGCTGCCCCTGACCCCTTCTGCCGTTCGCCGGGCAGAGCCCCTCCCGGTGGCGGCCGAACCGAGGATCGGCAGGACGGAGCCAGCCGTGCTCTGGCCGCTGACCCCCGGCCGTCGCAACCGGCTCGAGCTGACCGTCTGGCGCTGGAGCCCCCTAGGGCTGGGGGGGCTGACCATTGCCGGGGGACTGGCTGTGGTGCTCGTACTGCAGCGCCTGCGGCTCCGGCTTGGGTTCGGACCGCCCGAACTGCCGGCCTGAGGATCGCCTGACTTCCCGAGGGCTTCCGTGGTGGCTCAGAGGGCGAGGGGGTCGGGGTCGATCGCCAGGCTCACCCCGCGCGGCAGCATCGCCCGGAGCTCGGCTTCCGCCGGCAGGGGCAGCGGGGAACCGGTGCCCTGGCTGCGATCGCGAGCCGGACCGTGGAGCAGCAACTGCCAGCGGCTGCGGCCGGCCACCCGGGCTACCGGAGCCGGCGCCGGACCGATCAGCGCCCAGCCTGCCGCCTCCAGTCCGCCCCGGATCCGCTCCGCCAGGGTCGCGGCCGCGGTGGCTGTGGCGCTCGCGGTGGGCCCTGCCAATCGCAGCAGGCAGGCCCGGCTGAAGGGCACCAGCCCCCCATGGCGCCGCTGGGCCAGTTCCTCCTCAAGAAATCGTTCGTAGCGTCCGTCCACGAGATGGC
This sequence comes from Cyanobacteriota bacterium, assembly GCA_046342315.1. GTDB lineage: Bacteria > Cyanobacteriota > Cyanobacteriia > PCC-6307 > Cyanobiaceae > Cyanobium. The sequence goes on along the minus strand of JBKDPV010000007.1, from coordinate 19,287 downwards.
GCAGCACCGGATGCTCCGGGCAATAGGTCTGCACCAGCACCTCTCCCGGCCGCTCCCCCCGTCCGGCCCGGCCCGCCAGCTGCAGCAGGAGCTGCAGGCACTGCTCGCCGGAGCGCAGATCGGGTCGGTGCAGCAAACCATCGGCCGCCAGCACGGCGGCCAGGGTCACCCGCGGCAGATCCATCCCCTTGGCGAGCATCTGCGTGCCCACGAGCACATCGGCCTCCCCCGCGGCGAAGCGCTCGAGTAGGAGCCGGTGGCCGTCGCGGCCGCGAGTGCTGTCATGGTCGAAGCGGAGCAGGCGCAAGTCCCCGAGTTCCTCCGCCAGTTGCTCCATCACCCGCTGGGTACCGGCCCCGAAGGGCTTGAAGGCTGTGGAGCCGCAGTGCCCGCAGCGATCGCCAGGTTCCTGACGGTGGTCACACCAGTGGCAGCGAAGCCATTCCCGGCCGCTGCTGTGGCGGTGCACCGTGAGGGCCACGTCGCAGTGGGGGCAGAGCACGGCCTCTCCGCAGCTGCGGCAGCTCAGGAACGCGTGGTAACCCCTTCTCGGCACCAGCACAACCGCTTGTTCCTGTCTCTCCTTCAGCCGTTCCAGCCGTCCCATCAGGGCCCGGCTGATCAGGCGGCGGTGCCCTTCCGCCAGTTCCAGTCGCATGTCCACCAGCCGCACCTCCGGCAACGGACGGGCTCCGATCCGCTCCGGCAGCCGCAGCAGGCGGGTGTCGCCCCCTGGGTCGTGGCAGGACAGCCAGCTCTCCAACGACGGGGTGGCGCTACCCAGCAGCAGCCGGGCGCCGCAGCGGGACGCCCGTTGCCGGGCAACGTCCCGGGCGTGGTAGCAGGGCATCGGGCTCTCCTGCTTGTAGGCGCTGTCGTGCTCTTCATCCAGAACGATCAGGCCCAGGGGATCGAGGGGCAGGAACACCGCCGACCGCGTGCCCACCGCCACCAGGGTCTCCTCCTCCCTGGCGGCCTCCAGGCAGCGCCGCCAGGTTGTCACCCGCTGCCCGTCCGAGAGCCCACTGTGGTACTCCACCACCGCATCACCGAAACGGGCCCGGCATCGATCCAGCAGCTGGGGAATCAGCCCGATCTCCGGCGCCAGCAGCAGCACGCTGCGGCCGGCGTGGCGTTCCCGCGCGGCCGCCTGCAGATAGACCTCGGTCTTGCCGGCGCCGGTCACTCCCCACAGCAGCAGGGCGGTACCGGCCGGGGCTTCGCCGATTGCTGCCAATGACGTTTCCTGGTGCGGGGTGAGCGGGCGGGGCTCCTCCAACGGGGGATCTCCCGACGCCCTTGCCGGGGGTCGACGGGCGGGCGAACCCACCCGTTCGGCCACGCGCCGCAGCAGGCCCCTCTCCTCAAGGGCGCCGATCACGCCGCGGCCGAACCCGTCACGCTTGACCAGATCCTGCAGCCGCCGCCGGTTGCCTTGGCCTTGAAGGTGGGCTAGCAGATCCCGTTGCCTGGGGGTGAGAGAGGTGTCATCGACCCCTGCTTCGACACGCTCCAGCCACCATTCACGCCGGCCCTCTCCGACGTGCGCCCGCTGACCCAGCCAGCCGGGGGGCAGGGCGCTGCGGAGGGTACGGAACAGCCCTGTGTGACAGGACCCGGCCACGTCGCCGATCAGGTCCTGCCACGCCGGGCTGACTGCCGCACGCTGCAGAACGGCCTCCACGGGCAGGATCGTCTTCCCCCGGACTTCGGCAGGCAACCCTTCCATGTGCCCCACCACCAGTCCGCTGTGCCGGCGTCCCTGCAGACGGACCCTCACCAGATCCCCTACGCGGGCACCCCCATCAGCCCGATTGGCATAGGTGAAGACCTGGCCTTCGGAGCCTGCCTCCAGCCAGACCTGGACCCATGGCGGCTGCGGGACCGTGACTGTGACGCTCAGATCGGGGCCAGCCAATCTTGCAAAGTTCGCAACGCATTCCTACACTGTGGGAGTTGGACAGTCCGAAAGGCTGTCGTCGGAACCGGGCAGAGTTCCGTCCAGAGGGAAGACCCGTTGAGTTCGCCAGGGATTCTGCATCCCATCGGCCCTCCGGTCTGCGACCACCCCTGACATCGCTGTCGCGGCCGCTGTTCCGGCCAGGTTCATCGAACGTCGTCACCGCCGCCTCCCCGCTCCGGAGCGGTTCCCTCTCTCCTTGTCCAACCACCTCTTCCATTGCCTTCGGCATGCCCGTGGCTGGCCCCCGTGTGGGCAGAGCCCGCCTGGGTGATTGCTTGTGCCGTTGGGATTTCTGTGTGACTCCTACCCTCCGGCCCCCCTCAGCTCAACGAATTGGATCCGTCGTCGGTTCCGCCCACTCCCCTTGTTTCTCTGCCCCCCGTCCCTCGGTCCCTGCCCATGAGCCCTGTCGCCGTCACTGCCAGCACCAAAGAGCTCAAGTCGTCAGCCGGCGGCGCCGCCAAGCCGCAGTCTTCCGCCCCGGAGATCCTGGCCACCGTCAACAGAGCCGGTGAGGTGAAGCCACTGAAGCTGCCCACCGCCGTCCAGCCCGCCGTTGCTGAACCTGCTGCAACCAAGGCGAAACCCAAGGCGAAGCCCAAGGCCAAGGCGAAGCCCAAAACGGCCAAGGCGTCGGCTCCCGTCAATCTCGATGCCGCCGCCGACGATCTGCTGGCCGCTGCTGCCTCCGCGCCTGCGGATGAGGAAGACGGTGTCAAGGACACCAAGGATGCCAAAGCCGCCAAGGCGCTAGCCAGCATCAAAGTGGGTCCTAAGGGGGTCTACACCGAGGATTCGATTCGGGTGTACCTCCAGGAGATCGGCCGCATCCGCCTGCTGCGACCCGATGAGGAGATTGAACTCGCCCGCAAGATCGCTGACTTGCTCGAACTCGAGGAGAAGGCTGCCGAATTCGAGGCCGACAAGGGTCACTTCCCTGATACCAAGGAGTGGGCGGCCCTGTTCGATATGCCCCTGATCAAGTTCCGTCGCCGCCTGATGCTCGGCCGTCGGGCCAAGGAGAAGATGGTTCAGTCCAATCTCCGCCTGGTTGTTTCGATCGCCAAGAAATACATGAATCGGGGCCTCTCCTTCCAGGATCTCATCCAGGAAGGCAGTCTCGGTCTGATCCGGGCTGCTGAGAAATTTGATCACGAGAAGGGCTATAAATTCTCCACCTATGCCACCTGGTGGATCCGTCAGGCGATCACCCGAGCCATCGCTGACCAGAGCCGCACGATTCGCCTGCCGGTTCACCTCTACGAAACGATCTCCCGGATCAAGAAAACCACCAAGACCCTGTCTCAGGAGTTTGGCCGGAAGCCTACGGAGGAAGAGATCGCCGAGAGCATGGAGATGACGATCGAGAAACTACGTTTCATCGCCAAATCTGCCCAGCTTCCGATCTCGCTTGAAACCCCGATTGGCAAGGAGGAGGACTCCAGGCTTGGCGATTTCATCGAAGCTGACATCGAGAATCCTGAGCAGGATGTAGCCAAGAATTTGCTGCGGGAGGATCTTGAGGGCGTACTGGCCACGCTCAGCCCACGCGAGCGTGATGTTCTTCGCCTGCGCTACGGCCTCGACGACGGTCGAATGAAGACCCTTGAGGAGATCGGCCAGATCTTTGACGTCACCCGTGAGCGGATCCGCCAGATCGAGGCCAAGGCGCTCCGCAAGCTGCGCCACCCCAACCGCAACGGCGTGCTCAAGGAATACATCAAGTAATTCATTCAATCTGCGCCCTTCACCAACCAAGGCGGCAATCGCCGCCATTCTGGTTGGTGGGATGTTCTAACCTTCGATGTGCTGCGACATCGATAAGCTGCCTCTTTCGACGGCGCTGGGCACCGATCCACGCCGGCTTCTGTCTTCTTGGTGTCGATGCCCTCTTCAGTCCGACTGTCAGTCGTACTGCCCACGTACAACGAACGGGACAACATCCAACCGCTGTTGGAGAAGCTGTTGCCGTTACGGCAGCAGTATGACCTAGAGATTCTGGTTGTCGACGACGACTCGGCCGACGGCACTGCTGAGTTGGTGCGGGATCTGGCCCATCGTGAGCGCTGCCTGCGCCTGATCCGGCGGGTGGGCCGCGCCGGTCTGGCCAGCGCCATCAAGGAAGGACTCCTCGACGCCACCGGTGATCTGGCGGTGGTCATGGACAGTGATGGCCAGCACGAGCCGGCCAGCATCCGCAGGGCTCTGGAGAGCCTGCAGTCCGGCTCCTGCGACCTGGTGATCGGCAGCCGTTTCCACCCTGAAGCATCGATCCTCGGCCTCAGCGGTCGTCGCGAGACCGGATCCACCTGGGCGAACGGTGTAGCCCGCTTCAGCCTCCCGCGGGTCTACGCCCCGCTTACGGACCTGATGAGCGGTTTCCTGGCGGTGCGGCTCGACGCCGTTCTGCCGCTGGTCCGTCGGGTGGATGTCAACGGCTTCAAGTTCCTCTACGAGCTTCTGGCCGTTAGCCGGGGGCGCCTGCGGGTGCAGGAGATTCCTCTGACGTTCCAGCCCCGCACCCGGGGAACCTCGAAGCTCGATGTGGCGATCTTCTGGGATTTCCTGATCTCGATCCTCCACAGCCTCAGCTTCAGGGTGCTGCCCAGGCGGGCGATCAGCTTCGGGCTGGTGGGGATGCTGGGGGTTGTGGTGCCGCTGGTGGCCCCGCCGCGGCTGATGGTTGTGGGGGGCCTGGCCTTTGAAGAGGCCCTTCCCTTCGCGGTGGTCACGGCGGCCACCTCGAACTATCTGGTCAACAACTCCCTCACCTTCCGCTTCCAACGACTGGTGGGTCTGCCTCTGCTGGTCGGATTGCTGAAATTCCTTTTGGTGGCGTCCTTGCCGGTATTGGCGAACGTGGGGTTGGCCTCCGCTTTCTACACCTTCGTGGCCAGGGACACCCTGTGGGCGCAGCTGGCTGGGATCCTGGTGGTGTTCGTCTGGAATTATGCCGCCTCCTCCCGGCTGGTCTGGAACAGCCCCTGATCCCTCGCTTTTGACCGATCCACGTTCGTCCGTTGGCGTCTTCGAGATCTAGGGTCCTGGCTGCTTTGATCCGGTGAACCGCCTCGATGAACCTCTCACCGGATACACCCGCCCCTGCGGACTCCCTGCGCCTGCGTCTGGGGGCACTGCTGCTTCTGGTGCTGATCTGCTGGATCGCCTTCTTCCAGGGCCTCGGCAACCTCGGGCTCATGGACAAGACGGAGGCTCTGTTCGTGGAGGTCGCCCGAGGCATGGCCGACAGCGGCGACTGGATCACGCCGCGCTGGAACGGGGAGACCTTCTTCGACTACCCGGTCTGGGGCTACTGGTTGGTGGCCCTGAGTTTCCGTCTGTTCGGCCCGCTGGAGTGGGCGGCCAGGCTGCCGGCCGCTCTTTCCGCCTCCCTCAGCGTGCTGGCGCTGTTCGCGCTGTTGCTGCGGCTGGCACGGCCTGGTGAACCTGAGCGTGGGGTCGTTGGCCGGGCTCTGCTGGGGGCAACGGTGCTCGCTCTCGCCCCTGGCTGGGTGGGCTGGGGTCGCTCCTCGGTCACGGACATGTTCCTGGCCAGCGCCATCGCCCTGTCCCTGTTCTCCTTTCTGCTGGCTCATTTCGCGCCTCCGGATTCCGGCGACCGCCGCCTCGGCCATGCCGGCATGGCCCTCTTCGCTGGCATTGCGGTGCTGGCGAAGGGACCGGTGGGACTGCTGCTGCCGGGCCTTGTGATCGTGGCCTACCTGCTGTTGCGCGGCCGACTGCTGATCAGCCTGCGCCAGACCCCCTGGCTGCCGATGAGCGCTCTGTTTCTCGGTGTGGCGATGCCCTGGTACGCGCTCGCCACCAAGGTGAACGGTGCAGAATTTCTGGCCCGGTTTCTCGGCTTCAGCAACCTGGAGCGTTTCACCTCGGTGATCTATGACCACCCCGGTCCCCCCTGGTTTTATCTGCCCTGGGTGCTGATCCTGCTGCTTCCCTGGTCGCTGTTTCTGCCGGTCGCGGCCAGCAGGATCCTGCCCCGTGGCCGAGCCGGCTGGGCCACCTGGCGGCAGCGCCCTGCGGAACCCTCCGATCTCCCGTTGTTCGGCCTGGTGTGGCTTGTGGTGGTGGTGCTGGTCTGCTCAGCCGCCTCCACCAAGCTTCCCGGCTACATCCTGCCGGCAGTTCCCGGGGGCGCGCTGTTGGTGGCTCTCTTCTTCCGCCCCTTCAGCCCGGCCCTGGCCGGCGATGCCGCTGCCCGGTCCGATGGAGCAGGCGTGCGCATCACCGGCTGGGTGAATGCCCTACTCCTCGCCCTGTTGGCGGGGGCCGCCGCCGTTGCTCCCCGCCTGGCCGGTGGGGATCCCTCCCACCCCGGCTTCGCCGAGGCTGTCGCCGCCTCGGGCCTTCCCACCACCCTGGCCCTGGTGCTGGCGGCCGCCGCCCTCACCGTGCTGGCTCTGCTGCTGACGGGAGGCCCTCAGGGCCTGCGCCGCCTCTGGGGGCCCAACGCCGCTGCCATGCTGGCGGTTCTGGCTCTGGTGATCCCAGGGGTTGGCAGTCTCATGGATCGGGAGCGGCAGCAACCCGTCCGGGATCTGGCCCGCCTGGCCGGCAAGAAGGCCCGCGCGAATGAGCCCCTGCTGGTGGTGGGCTACAAGCGTTACAGCGTTGTGTACTACAGCGGGAGACCTGTCCTGTTCGTCTCCGGGCCCGATCGCGCTCGCCGTGAGCTGGGCGAGCGCTCTGCCTCTCTTCCGTCCACCCTTCTGTTGCTCGGCAGCGATGCCGAGCTGAAGGACTTCGGTCTGGATGAGGCTGAGGGATTCACCCTGGCTCGCCGCGGCAGCCACCGGTTGTTGCGCCTGCCCACCGCCAGCCTTCCGGAGGAGGACGAGCGTTGAAGGCACGGCCGTTTTCACTCCTGGCCCAGTTCCCGGCACTCGTGCGGGACTGGCTGTGTGCCCTGGGCTCGGCCCGGCTGGCCTTCGCCGCCCTGTTCGCGGTGGCCATGGCGGGCTTCGGTCCCCAGCTGGCGGAGGTGCGCCATCCCCCCTTTGACGAGGCCGTACTCACCTGGGTGTACGACCATATCCCGGCAGCCTTCGGTCGATTCCTGCTGCTGGTGTATCAGGCCAGCGGCGTGCATGTCACGGCCGTGCTGGTGCTGGCCGTGCTCAGCTTCCTCACCGTGCGCCGGCTGTGGGCCGAACTGGTCTGCCTGGTGATCGGAACCGGCGGCATCCTGCTGATCGTGGACCGATGGCTCAAGCCCCTCTTCGATCGCCGTCGCCCCAGTGACCGTTTGCTCGAGGACATCAGCGGCCGCAGCTTCCCCAGTGGCCATGCCGCCGGCTCGGTGGTGTTCTATTTCCTGGCCTGCACCCTGATCTCGGCCCACTATCCGCATCTTCGCCGTCCCCTTTTCCTGGCCTCAGCCTGCTGGGTGGCCCTGGTCTGGCTCAGCACCCTCTACTGCCGTGCCCACTGGCTCACCGACATCGCCGCAGGCGCCGGCCTGGGCTTTGTCTGGCTGAGCTTCTGCCTGGCGGGGTTCTCTGTGTGGGAAGCCCGATCCGGCAGCCGTCGCCCCTGATCCCCGCTCCTGCATCCTGGTCGCAGCTTCCTGAGTCCCTCCATGGACCCCGACCTTTCCGATCTGGCCGGACTGTGCGGTCTGCGTTCTGCGCCGCCGCTGGCCGAGCCCCTTAGCCAGCGGCTGCGCGTCCAGCTGGAGGAGCGGCTGGCAACCTGCACATGGTTCACCGTCGGGATCATGGCCACCTCCGCCGCTGCTGCGGTTGCCTCCCTGCGGGCCATGGAGCATGAGCTCGGCTGGACCCCTCTGGAGGCCGATCCGGTGGGCCCGGTCCCGGAGACGGTCGAGGGGCCTGTGTTCCTCAAGGGCAATCAACACAATGGTCGCTTCCTGCTCCGCGCCGAAGCGGGACTGGGGGAGGGGATTCTGATCACCGGCCATCACCCCGAGGACTCGTCCGTGGAGGACACCTGGGGGCCACTTCCGCTCGACTTCTTCGGGGCCTGAACCCTTCCGGGCCCATAGGTCTGCCTATCGGCTGATCACGACTTCCGCTGCCGCGGCCTGGCCGGTCCGGCGGCTCCCTAGTGTGATCGGCTGTGATTCGGCAGCACCCCTGCCCCCTGAGCACCCCGATGGCCGGTTCCCATCTGCGCATCGCCTCCCGCCGCAGCCAGCTGGCCATGGTCCAGACCCACTGGGTGCGTGATGAACTGGGCAAGGCGCACCCTGGGCTGGAGATCAGCAGTGAGGCGATGGCCACCCAGGGCGACAAGATCCTCGATGTGGCCCTGGCCAAGATCGGTGACAAGGGCCTGTTCACCAAGGAGCTCGAGGCCCAGATGCTGGTGGACCGAGCCGACATCGCCGTCCACAGCCTCAAGGATCTGCCCACCAACCTTCCGGAGGGGCTGATGCTCGGCTGCATCACCGAAAGGGAGGATCCGGCGGATGCCTTGGTGGTGCACCAGAAGCACCGTGACAAGACCCTGGCCACCCTGCCTGCGGGTGCTGTTGTGGGCACCAGTTCCCTGAGAAGGCTGGCCCAGCTTCGTCACCATTTCCCCCATCTCACCTTCAAGGACGTGCGGGGCAACGTGATCACCCGCCTGGAGAAGCTGGATTCCGGCGAGTTTGACTGCCTGATCCTTGCCGCCGCCGGTCTCGGGCGCCTGGGCCTGGGCGATCGCATCCACGAGCTGATCGACCCCTCGATCTCGTTGCATGCCGTGGGCCAGGGGGCGCTGGGCATCGAATGCCGCGAAGGTGACAACGCGGTGCTGGAGCAGATCAAGGTTCTGGAGCACACCCCAACCGCCCGCCGTTGCTTAGCGGAGCGGGCCTTCCTGCGCGAGCTCGAAGGGGGCTGTCAGGTTCCGATCGGCGTGAATACCCGCTTCTCGGAGCCTGATCACAGCGGTGATCTCATTCTCACCGGCATGGTGGCGAGCCTCGATGGCCAGCGCCTGATTCGCGATGAAGTGCGCGGTGATCAGAGCGACCCCGAGGCTCTGGGGATCGCCCTGGCCCATCGCCTGCGCGAGCAGGGTGCTGGAGCCATCCTGGAGGAGATCTTTGCCACCGTCCGGCCCGAGGCCTGAGGCTGTCCCCGCGTCAGCCTCCCCGCCGTCCGCTGAGGCTGCGCGGGACGTCCGCGCCCTGCCCTTCCAGTGGAATCTGCTGGCCTGGGCCGCCCTGGTTGGGGCCCTAACCGGGCTGGCGGTGGTGGGCTTTCACGAGCTTCTGGGCTTCATCAACAACTTTCTCTTCGGCCCGTTCGTGGAGGGACTGCTGGTGGTGGGCCGTTCCTCCACCATCCCCCTGGCGCCACCCGAACTTCCGGTGGTCGACCTCCCCCCTCTCGACCAGGACAACGGCACCCCCCTGAAGGCCCTCCTGCAGCTGGGACTCGGAGGCATCGGCCTCCTCCCCACGCCACCGGCCCTGCCCGAGCCGCCGCCCCCGGTGGTGGATGCCACCGCGCTCCCTGACTGGCTGGCCCTCTGGCCCGTGGTGGTCGTCCCCACCCTGGGAGGCCTGGCGGTCGGACTGCTGCGCAGGCTCGGCGGCAATCTCGGACCCGGTCTTCCCAGCCTGATGGCCATGGCCGATGGTGCCCTAGCCGGTCTTCCCCGTCTGCCGCTGCTGCGGCTGGTGGCCGCCTCCCTCAGCCTCGGCAGCGGCGCCTCCCTCGGTCCGGAGGGGCCGAGTGTAGAGAGTGGCGGCAACATCGGCCTCTGGGTGGCCCTGGGGGGCCGCCTTTCCCCCGAGTCGCGCAAGGCTCTGGTGGCGGCCGGGGTGGCGGCAGGGCTCGCGGCCGGATTCAAGGCGCCGATCGCCGGCGTGTTCTTTGCCTTCGAGGGCCGGTTCAGCTCGGTGCCCGGCCGGCCGAGCCTGCGGGCGGTGCTGGTGGCTGCGGTGGCCTCGGCCCTGGTCACCCAGCTCTGCCTCGGTGACACGCCGATCCTGCGCCTCCCCGCCTACGAGGTGCGTTCCCCCTGGGAACTGCCCCTCTATCTGGTGCTGGGTGTTTTTGCCAGCGTCATGTCGCTGGCCCTGGTTCGCTTGCTTGCCCTCGGTCGAGATGAGCGCCTCCAGGCGGTGCTCCGTCGCCTGCCTCCTGGGTTGCCCACGGCGATGGGGGGTGCGTCGGTAGGGGCGATGGCCTTGGCCTTCCCCCAGGTTCTCGGTGTGGGCTACGACACGATCGAGGCTCTGCTCGGCAGCGATGGTGGGATTCCGCTGCTGACGCTGATGGCCCTGATCGGCGTCAAGCTCCTGGCCACCACTGTCAGCAACGCCACCGGATTCGTGGGAGGCGGTTTCGCCCCTTCGCTGTTTCTGGGGGCGGTGCTCGGCAATGCCTACGGTCAGCTGCTGGGTGAAGGCGGCCTGCACCTGCTGGTGGCGGAGCCGCCGGCCTACGCGATGGTGGGCATGGCCGCGGTGCTGGCGGGCAGCGCCCGGGCTCCGCTCACGGCCCTGCTGCTGCTGTTCGAACTCACCCGCGACATCCGCATCGTGCTGCCGCTGATGGCGGCCGCCGGCCTCAGTGCCGCCCTGGTGGAGCGTTGGCAGGGCGTGCAGGATCCCGGACTGCTGGGTGCCGATCCAATGGAGGAACAGCGGCGCGCCAGGCTGACGGCGATCCCTGTGGCCGAGGCGCTCGAACCGGAAGCCACGCTGGTGCTGCCGTCGGCCATGGAGGCCAGTGAGGCGCTGGCCCGTCTGATCGATGGCCATGGCCACTGCCTGATCGTCGGCGAGGGGCCCTTGGCTGTGGGGCTGGTGACACTGGCCGATCTGCAGCGGGGCCTGGACGGCGGCCGGGATGCCTCCGAACTGGTGGCCCTGGGCGACTGCCGCCGCAGTGAACTGGTTTGGTTGCCGCTATCGGCCCGCCTGGATCAACTGGAAGACCAGCTGACACCCGACGGCCTTCGCCAGATCCCCGTGTTCGACGTTCCCTCAGGCATCGCAGGTCATCTCCCCCACGGGTTGCCGCCTTCAGGATTGCCGCTTGTGGCCTTGCGGGGACTGGCCAGCCGCGATGGCATGGCCAGGGCCCTGGCCCGCAGGCTTCAAGTGTCGGGAGTGGGGCTGGGGCTGGGGGACATCAGCGCCTCAGCCACCGGATCCGCCTGAGTCAAGAGGGTGAGGATCCTCTCGAGGTCGAGTCGGGAGAGTTCGCCATCGTGCCGCCACTTCAGGGCGGTGTTGTGGGGCGGATGGGAGATCGGAGCAGGTCCCGGGTGACGGTCGGACATGGCGGGTGCGCTGTGGCCCGTGGGCACGGCGCCGGGCAATGGGGCAACCCTAGGAGTCAATACCTACCCGCCCGAGCGTTCGGGGCGTGATCTGCAGAATCTCTTCCGCTCCCCCCCCCCAACGCACCCGCAGCGTGCACAACTCAGGGCTTGACGATCACTGGCGTGCCGATGTCGACCTGGTCAAAGAGTTGGCGCACGTGAGGGGTGAGCATGCGAACGCAGCCGGACGACACAGCTTCCCGTCCCTTCACCGTCCACTCCCAGGCCGTGGGGGTGCCATGGATACCGAACTGATCCCTGGCCGTGGTGTGGAAGCCGATCCAGCGATCTCCAAGAGGACCCTGGGGGCCGATGGTGGGATTGTTCTTGCCGGTCTTGGTGCTCTGGTACTGGGGATTGACCACCTTGTTCCGCACCTTGAACACCCCGGTGGGGGTGGGGGTGGAGGGGTCTCCCACGGCGACGGGCCAGCTCCCCACCACCTTGCCGTTGTCCACGAGGCTGATGGTGCGCTTGCGCAGCTCCAGCACGATCTCTCTGGTGCTGGTCACGGCCGCGGTGGCAGGGGCGGCGGGGCTGGTGACGGCCGCAGGTGCAGCCGTGGGAACCGGCGGTGGAGCGGTGAGCGTGGCGCCGAGGGTTCGGCTTGAGGCCGTGGTCTTGCCGAACTCTGCCGCCCCGAGGGGACCGGCGAGCAGGACAGCCGCGCCGCTGAGCGGGGCGATCAGGACACGCAGGAGGGTGGTGCGGGGCGAGGACATGAGCGAAGGGGAATGGTGAACGGCAGGGGGCACGAATCAGCCCACCAGTTTGGGGTCGATCGTGGTGGTATAGCGCGCCTCGCACTCCTTGACGATGCGCACGGCTTCGGCCGTGTCGAAGAAGCCATTGACCCGGCAGGTGCCCGGCTTCTTGAGGTCTTTGTAATGCTCCCAGTAGTACTGGGTTTCGTTCAGCCAGTGCTCACCCAGCTGGGAGTAGCTGGTGATGTGGTCCATGCGCTTGTCGTCGGCAAGCACAGCAATCACCTTGTCGTCGACCTCGCCGCCATCATCGAATTTCATGATGCCGATGATGCGGGCCTCCACCAGCGAGCCGGGGATAAGGGGTTCGGTGACGCCCACGATCTCGATGTCGAGGGGGTCGCCGTCCTCGTCCCAGGTGCGGGGGATGCAGCCGTAGGCGAAGGGATAGGCGAGCGAGGAGTAGCCCACCCGATCGAGCTTCAGCTGGCCCGACTCGGTGATCAACTCGTACTTATTGATCGTTCCCGAGTTCAGCTCCACGATGGCGTTGAGCCGCAGCTCCGCCTCGTCGGCGAAGGCCGGCAGCACGTGCAGCAGATTGAGCATCGTGCGGCTCGGTGCGTGGTCGATGTTCGCCATGGGATCGGGTTGCGCGGCGGCATCTTACGAAGCGTCACGGGCGACACAAGGTTCCGGCGGTCCAGCCTGTGAGCCGCTCCAGCTTCCTCCGCTCGATCGCTTGGGACCGTTGGATCGGGCGGGCTGGGTTCAAGGATTCCCGCAGAGCTCGTCGACCTTGTTGCGGAGGTAGGTGAGGAAGGGCCGGGCGCTCAGAGGCCGACCCGAGACGCGCTCAACGAGTTCCTCGCCGTTGACCGAACGGCCGAGGGGCCACACCGTGGCGGCGAGCCACGCCTGGAGCCTGCTTTCGTGTCCGGAGCTGATCAGGGCCTGGATGGACCCGTTCTCGTGCTCAAAGGTCTCGGAGAGCTGGGCACTGATGAGATGACCAAGGGCATACGAAGGGAAATAGCCCATGAGTCCTTCCGCCCAATGGATGTCCTGAAGGCAGCCCTCGGTGTCGGTGGCAGGCTCCACTCCCAGCAGCTCGCGCATGCGCTGGTTCCATTGCTCGGGCAGATCCTCCACGGGCATGTCCTGCTCAAGGAGGGCGAGCTCCAGTTCAAAGCGCAGCACGATATGGAGGCAGTAACTGAGCTCATCGGCCTCCACCCTGATCAGGCCGGGCCTGAGCGGGTTGAGGGCCCGCCAGAAGCCGAGGGGGCTATCCCAGACATCCGTGGTACCTCCAAGCCCCTGGCAGAAGCGGGGATGCCAGCGCTCGGCAAAGGCTCGGCTGCGGGCCACGCGGCATTCCCAGAACAGCGACTGCGATTCGTGCACCCCCATCGAGGTGGCTTCGCCCAGAGGCCAGGGAAAGTAGTGGTCGTCGGTGCGGGGTAGACCCTGCTCATAGAGCGAGTGGCCCCACTCGTGGGCTGTGGCCAGGAAGGAAGACAGCGGCTGACCCTGCACCACGCGGGTCGTGATCCGGAAGTCGTGGGGTCCCACCGTGCACGAGAAAGGGTGCGCGGAGCGGGAGCGCTGGCACTGGGATTTGTCGTAGCCCCAGCTGTCGAGCAGTTCGGCGCACAGCTGCTCCTGCAGGGCCTCCGGTAGATCGGCTCTCTCCACTGCAGCCCCCGGGGGCGCGGTCTGCGTCGATAGGGCGCCACCGGCCGCCACCTGCTCAAGCAGAAGGGGAAGCTCGGCCTTGAGCGGTGCAAACAGCTCGTCCAGGCGAGCCTTGCTCACATCCGGCTCAAAGGGCTGGGCCAGGATTTCCCAGGGGCTGCGCTCCACCGGCTCGGCGGCGGCCAGCTGGCTGGCCTGCCGCTGGCGCAGGGCGATCAGTTGCTTGAGAGCCGGGGCAAAGGCGGCGAAGTCGTTGCGGGCACGGGCGTCCTGCCAGATCGCATTGCCGCGCGACTGGGCCTTGGCCAGGGCGCTCACCAGGGCGGGATCAAGGCAGCGCTGGCGCTCCAGCTCCAGCCGGAGCAACTGCAGGTTGCGGCGGCGCTCCGGTGGGGCATCGGCGCCGAGCTCGGCCTCGGCCGCCGCCACCAGCTCCGCGTATTCGGCGCTGCTCTGCCGTTCGTGCAACTGGCCGGCCAGCAGGGCCAGCTGCTCCCCTCGCCAGGCGGCGCCGGCGGCTGGCATCACGGTGTTCTGGTCGTAATAGAGGGCGCTGCTGATCGAGCCCAGCAGGCGGGTGTGGTGCAGATGCTGGTGAAGCTGGGCGAAGGCTGTACCCGCTGCAGGCATGGGGTTAAGGGTCGGTGCCGCAAGCATGACGCCACCAGCATGGCCATCGGCCAGGCACGACCCATGGGTCCTTCCCCGGCAGTGCCGGCGCGCCTCCCACCCTCAGGCAAGGGATGCGCGTTGGCACCGATGGCGCAGCCAGGTGTCCGGGTGGGCTTGGGCTGCTGCTGATTGGCCCCGCCCAGCGAAGCCGTGGCCGGATGCTCAGGCCGTGGCCACTCTGGGAAGAGGCCGCCGACGATCCGGCTTCCTTTCCGCGGAGCCATGCCGTCGGCGCACTTCCGGAGTCGCGATGTCCCGCCGTTTTCCTGTTCCGCTCTTCTGGGCCGTTGTTCTGTTGCTCGGCGTGCTGGCTCCGGCCATGGGCCGGGCTGCCAGCCTTGAGGACATCAAGCGACTGGAAGATCTGATCAATGCCTCGGGCACCAAGACGGTGGTCTCCGACAACTGTCCGCCCGATCACGCCGGCTATTACGAGAGCGACGGCAAGGCCACCGATCGCCTGGTGATCTGTCGCAACAACGTGAATCTCGGCGATGTGGACGCGGTCTGGGAGGTGATGGCCCATGAATCCACGCACATCATGCAGGCCTGCACCGGCAGCACGGCCATCCCCGACGAACGGATGCCCCGCACCTACCGGGAACTGCAGACGATGGCACCCCATTACGCCAAACTGGTGGGCCGGAGCTATGCAAGCGCCGACCAGCGGCTGGAGGCAGAGGCCTTCTGGATGGAGCTTCAGACTCCGCAGGTGGTGATTGAACTGTTTCAGAGCAATTGCGCCCGCTTCCTCCAGCCCCGGCGCTGACATCGGAGGGGCGCCCTAGCCTCGGAAAGGTCCGCCGCGCCCGCGTCGATGTGCTCTCGTCTGCCGTTCCGCCTGCTGCTGCTGCCGCTGCTGCTCTCCGGTGCAGCGGCGGTGGCGGCCGGCCCGGAGACGCCCGCCACTCCGCCGGCTGGTGCCCTGACTCCGGTGCCGGCGATGGCGCCGGGCGGCGCATCCAACACCACGGCACCCCTGAGCGGGAAGGAGCAGCAGGTGCTCGAACGCATTCGCCAGCTCAAGACGCCCCGTTGGCGCAGCTTCGGCGTCTGCCGCTACGACTGGGGCGGCTGGCGGATGAGCGAGGCGGGTGTGAGGGCCACGGCCTCCGAATGCGGGGAGCCGCCTGTGGCGAGCAGCACTGCGGTGCACTGCGACACACTGAGAGTGGCACGCAGGATCGGTGATGGACCCTGGGAACCCTGGCGACTCCCCCTGTCCACCGACGAGTCAAAAACCCTGGGAGGAGAGGATCGGATGGTGGCCAATCTGTGTGTCAACCTCTCCCCTGTGGTCCCGTCTTCCCCGGCTCCAAGCGCCAAGGAGGGGCAGACCCGTCCGCTCAAGCTGCCTCCCCCTGCCACCCCACCCGCCCCCGCCGGTGGCAAGGCCCCAACCAAGGCTGACTGACCATGGACCGCGTGCGCTCAGGTCCAGTGCACGGTCATCGGCACGCTTCCTTCAAGGCTGCGCTTCACCGGGCAGACTTCGCCGGCACGGATCAGCAGGGCTCTCTCCTTTTCCACCAGCTGGGCGGGCAGGGTGATCCACACCTCCAGCGCCTCGATGCGGCGGTCGTTCTCGGTGGTCATGCGTTTCTCCACCCGACCCTCGGCACCCTCCAGGCTGATGGCATGTCGCTCGGCCACGATGCCCATGATCGTGAGGATGCAACTCACCAAGGCGGTGCCTACCAGATCGGTGGGGGAGAACGAGGCGCCGCGCCCGTGATTGTCGAGCGGGGCATCGGTGATCAGCTCGGCGCCGGAAGCCTCATGAACGGCCAGGGTGCGGAGGCCGCCCTCGTAACGGCAGTGGACAAGGGTCATGACGGGGTTTCAGTCACCCCCATGCTGGCGCTCGGCCGCTCCGCCCCAGCCGAACAGGCCGGGCCGCCTTCCTCGCGGAGCCGGCAGAGCGTCTCCAGGGAGGGGCGGCCTGTGAGCGCCAGGCGGGCACGGGCCCAGAGCCGATAGATGCCGTTCACGAGCGGACCGACCAGGGCCCAGCCGGTGGGGGCATACAGCCAGCCCAGGCCGATCAGGTCATAAGCCCGCCGGAACACGGTCACATCCTGCAGCACGCTGCCGTCGGCCTCGATCGCATGGATGCGCCCCATGGCCTCGCGATAGCCGATGCCAGCGTGCAAGGTCGGGTCGTAGTCCGGGGCGTCGATGTCGACGAAAGCAAGGCGACGCTGAGCGCCGTTCCGCTGCCGATCGCGCTGCTCAAGGAAGGTCACCTCACGCCGGCAGAGCGGGCAGGCTCCGTCGTAGAGAACGGTGAGCTGGGGGAGGGGCGGCATGGGCGTCGTGCCACGGGACTTCGATGCTATGCAGTTCGTCCCGTTCTTCCCCGCACCCGATGGCGCCTCTGCGTCAGAGCTTCCGCCGCCTGAGTCTGCTCACCTCCGGTGCCGGCTTCACCGACATCACGACCGCCCTGAACCAGGAGATCGCCGCCAGTGGCCTCGATACCGGCATCGCCGTGATCGCCTGCCTCCACACCAGTGCCTCTCTCACGGTGAACGAGAACGCCGACCCGCGGGTGCTGGCGGATCTGGCTGCCTACCTCCAGGCGCTGGTGCCGGAGGAGGGGGTGCGTCCGCTCAGCGGCCAGGGAGAGCTCCACCGCTGGATTCACGACGACGAGGGCCCCGACGACATGCCGGCCCATGTGCGTACCGCTCTCACCTGCAGCAGTCTGAGCCAGTCGTTCCAGGGGGGGCGGCTGCTGCTCGGCACCTGGCAGGCCATCTATCTGTGGGAGCATCGCCGGATCGGCAGCAATCGCCAGCTCTCGCTGCACCTGATCGGAGAGTGAGGGGAAACGCCATCGGTTCTTGGGCTGCAGCCCTAGCGTTTGAACCAGTGCTCCAGCTTCTGCTGCCATGGCTGCCCAAACCCTGGATGCTGCCGCGATCGCAACCCTTACCACCGATCTCCCTGAATGGTCGCTGGTGAACGGCAAGCTGCACCGGGAGTTCCGTTTCCCCGACTTCTCGGCGGCCTTCGGCTTCATGACCCGGGTGGC
Organism: Cyanobacteriota bacterium; assembly: GCA_046342315.1. GTDB lineage: Bacteria > Cyanobacteriota > Cyanobacteriia > PCC-6307 > Cyanobiaceae > Cyanobium. The sequence continues at coordinate 1,904 of JBKDPV010000007.1, read as the reverse complement.
CCTGGCGGCGGAGACCCTTGGCCATCACCCGGAGTGGAGCAACGTCTGGAACCGGGTGAGCATCGACCTCACCACCCACGACACAGGGGGGCTTTCGACCCTGGATCGGGAACTGGCCCTGCGCATCGATCGCATCGTCGGCGGCGCGGCGTAGGGTCCGAACAGACCCTTTTCCGCTTCCATGGGCTTCCAGTACCTCGATCGCATCGCTACCGAGGACAACCTGCGTTCCTTCCTGGAGCTGGCCGATCTCGCCGCCGGAGCCGGCGCTTCAGCCAACAACGTTTTTCTGCTGTCGCATCGCCTGCGCCAGTCTAATCCGATGCAGGTGTGCCAGCGCCTGCTGGAACGGGATCCCGAGTGCAGGGCGCTGATCCAGGACCGCCGCCTCAGTGGCCCCTACGACCTGGAGGCCCTGCTGGCGCTGCCCCACGGCAGCCTGGGCCATACCTATGCCACGGTGCTGCAGACGATGGGCTACGACATCAACTTCTTCCCGAAGCCCGAGTTCTACGCCAACCTGGAAACCGACGCGGATTACATCAACTACCGCGTGTATGCCACCCACGACCTGCACCACATCCTCACCGGCTTCAGCCTCGACAACTTCGGTGAACTCGGTGTGATCAGTGTGAGTGTGGCCCAGTTCGCCCATCCCGGCCTGGCCTTCACCGATCTGATGGCCCTGCTGCTGAACTGGTTCCGCAACGACACGCCGATCGATGAACACGAGTCGTTCCGTGACCAGGCCCGTACCGCCGGTTATGCCCTTGGGATGATCAGCAAGGGTCTGAACATGGGCGCTGCCGCCCATCCCCTGTTCCCGGTGATCTGGGAGGAGCGCATGGCCCAGGATCTCGACGACCTGCGCGCCGAACTGGCGATCGAGCCGGTGCGGGAGGGCCCCTGGAGCTGGCACGCCGACCCCAAACTCACGGCGGCCTTGGCGGCCTGATCCCTAAAGGGAAACCCCGACCCGCAGGCGCGGGTCGGGGTGAAGAGAAACCGGGCGGCGTTCAGACCAGCGCCGGTAGGCGGGCCGGCTCGGCCGGGCGGAAGAGCAGACGCTCGTTCTCCACGTCCACGGCGATCGTGGCGCCGGGGGCGTAGGTGCCGGCCAGGATCGCCTTGGCGATCGGTGTTTCCAGCTCCCGCTGAATGGCACGCTTGAGCGGACGGGCCCCGTAGACCGGGTCGTAGCCCACGCCCGCCAGCCAGTCGAGGGCGGAGGGCTCGAGCTGGAGGCCCAGCTTCTTCTCCTCGAGGCGGTGGGCCAGCCGCTTCACCTGCAGCTCCACGATCTGCCGCAGTTCCTCTGCCTTGAGGCTGTGGAAGATGATCGACTCATCGAGCCGGTTGAGGAACTCGGGCCGGAAGTGGGCCCGCAGGGCCTCGTTCACCCGCTGCTCCATCTCCTGATGGCGCGCTGGATCTCCGGCCAGATCGAGGATCGAGGCGCTGCCGATGTTGCTGGGGAGGATCAGGATCGTGTTGGTGAAATCCACCGTGCGCCCCTGGCCATCGGTGACGCGCCCGTCATCGAGGATCTGCAGCATCACGTTGAACACATCGGGGTGAGCTTTCTCCACCTCGTCAAAGAGGATCACCGCATAGGGCCGACGCCGCACCGCTTCGGTGAGCTGGCCCCCCTCCTCATACCCCACATAGCCGGGAGGCGCACCGATCAGCCGGCTGACGGCGTGCTTCTCCATGTATTCGCTCATGTCGATGCGCACCATCGCCTCATCACTGTCGAACAGCTGGGAGGCCAGGGCCTTGGAGAGCTCGGTCTTGCCCACGCCGGTGGGGCCGAGAAACAGAAAGCTGGCGATCGGGCGGTTGGGATCGGAAAGCCCCGCCCGCGAACGCTGGATGGCGTCAGCCACCGCCAAAACAGCCTGCTG
>JBKDPV010000006.1:0-10722 GCA_046342315.1 Cyanobacteriota bacterium | reverse complement strand
GACGCTCGAGGCCGAAGCCCGGATAGCGGACGGCCAGCCGCTGAATCAGTCCACCGCGGGCCTGCTGGCCCCGCCCGCTGGCCGCGGCCATCGCCCGCCAAGGGCGATCGCCCGACACCAGGGTGCGCTGCTCTCCCGGCCAGCCCCGCAGAGGAAGCGCGCCATCGACGATCACCAGCCGGGGCACCACGCCCAGCCGAGCCAGGGCGCGTCGCATGGCGTGCTCGGTGGCCGGGCGGATGCCGAAGCGGTCGACGTCGGCCGCGCGCGCCTGGCCGATACCCCAGGCCAGAGCGAGATCCTCGATGCGGGGCACCAGCTCGGCCCGTTGGCGGGGGCTCAGCCGCTTGCTGTCGGTGAGGCCCGCCGCCGCGAGGGGGCCCAGGGCGCTGCGAGGCAGAACCACCGCGGCGGCGAAGACCGGGCCGAAAAGACAACCCCGGCCCACTTCATCGACCCCGGCACAGACAGCAGGGTCGCGGCCCCACCAGGGATCGAGCGGGCCGGAATCGGAGCAGGCGCGGCGACGGCCCAGGATCAGACCGTGGCGGAGGAACGGCGACGGCGACGGCGGGGTTCGGAGGACTCATCGACCTCCGCTTCCGTTGCGGCGGCGGCCTCGGGTGCGGGGGACTCGGCCACAGCTGTGCGGCTGCCGCCGCCGACACGCCGGCGGGTGATCGGCACCTCCACCGTTACCACCTCGGAGACCGGTGCAGCACCGGACAGATCGAGGGGGAGGGGGGTGATCTCCACCACAGGGATCGGGGCGAAGGGACTGACGTCGACCTGGGAGGAACTGCTGCCATCACCGGCACGGCCCTCGCCGCCGGCTCCACGGCCACGACGACGGCGGCGGGAACCGCTGGCGGCGAACTGCTGGCGGGCCTCCTCCAGAATCGCCTCCGGGTCGGCGCCGGGGCGCACCACCCGCACCGCCAGATGGTCGCCCTGGGGAGGGGGATCGAGCAACAGAGAAGGATTCAGACCCATCCAGCCGTAGACGAGCTCCTGGTCGGCATCCATGGGGACGGCCACAAGTTCGGGCTCACCCCGCCGCGGACCCGCCTCGCCGGCGGTACTGCCGGAGTCGGCGAACGGTGCCACGGGAGCGCCCATGGTGACCGCAGGCTCGCTGAGGTAGGAGATCGGCTCGGAGGCGTCGCTGCCGGCACCACGGCCGCCGCGACCACCGCGGCGGCGCCGACCCCCACTGGAGCTCTCCCCGGTGACCGGGCTCGGCACCTCCGCCCGGGCCGAGGCAGCGGAGCGCACCAGGCCAGAGACGGTAGCGAGGGGTTGGAGGGTGTCACGGCCAGGCAGCACGGCCACATGGCCCAGGCCGCCGCAACTCGGGCAGGCGCGACCGAAGAGCTCGTAGATGTTCTGCCCCTGCCGCTTCCGGGTGAGCTCGACAAGCCCCAGTTCGGTGAGCTGGGCAATCTGAGGGCGGGCCGAATCGTGGCGCACCGCCTGAGTGAAGTGCTCGAGGAGCTGAAGCTGGTCGCGCCGCGATTCCATGTCGATGAAATCGATCACCACCACCCCGCCGATGTTGCGGAGCTTGAGCTGACGGGCGATCTCGACAGCCGCCTCGCAATTGGTCCAGAGGACCGTCTCGCGGGCGTTGGCGGAACGGGTGAAGGAGCCCGAGTTGACGTCGATGACGGTGAGGGCCTCGGTGGGCTCGACGATGATGTAGCCGCCGGAGGGAAGATCGACGCGGGGCTTGAGCGCGTCGCGGATGGCCGCATTGACCTTGTAGTGGTCCAGGATCTCGCTGGATTCGTCGTGGTGCTCGATGGCCAGGCTGGCCTGGTCGGCACCGAGGAAGGACTGAACCCGGGCCACGGCCTCGGGGGTGTCCACCACGACCCGCACCACCTCGGGGCCGTAGAAGTCGCGCAGCACGCGGTGGACGAAGTCCTCGTCGCGGTTGAGCAGCACGGGCGGGGTGGCACTCTCCGCCGCCTGCTGGATGCCCTCCCACTGCCGCAGCAGATTTTCGAGGTCGTCGATCAGCAGATCCTCGCTGACGCCTTCGGCCTCCGTGCGGATCAGCAGGCCGGCCCCGGGGGGTTTGATCAGCACCCCGAGGGCGCGCAGGCGGTTGCGTTCGTTCTCGCCGTCGATGCGCCGGGAGATGTTCACGCCCTGGCCGTGGGGCTGGAGCACGAGGAAACGGCCGGGCAGCGTGAGGTTGCCGGTGAGGCGAGGTCCCTTGGTGCCGGTGGGCTCCTTCATCACCTGAACGAGCACCTTCTGGCGGGGCTCGAGCAATTCGGTGATGGAGGCACCGCCCTTCCTCAGCCGCAGGGGGCCGAGGTCGGTGATGTGAATGAAGCCGTTCTTCTCGCTTTCGCCGATATTGACAAAGGCCGCATCGATACCGGGCAGCACGTTCTCGACAGTGCCGAGATAAACATCACCGATCTGATAACGGCCCTGGGCGACGACCAGTTCGTCGACGCGGTCGTCGCTGAGCACGGCGGCGATCCGCAGTTGCTCGGCGATGACGATCTGCTGGGGCATGGAAGTTGTTGTGGGCTCGTGGAGCCCTGCCCGCAAGGGCAGGTGGGGGAGACGGGAAGCCGTGCCTGTGGAAGGGGGGAAGTGATGCATCGACTTCTCCGAGCAGCGCAGGGAAAGATCGGGCACCCTCGTCCGGGCACCGGGAACGCGGAAGGGATGTCAGGTCGAGAACCTGTCCGCGATCGGTTGGGAAGAAAAGCGCTTCCGGTGAGGGGCTCTCTAGAAAGCGACCTTGAGGAGAAGCGTCTGGCCGGCGATGAAACGGGCGGGGCAGGGCCCCTGCGTTCATTGACCGTCTTGCTGGCAAGCTAGCACGCAGCCAGACGCAGGGCCTCTCGCCGGACGGCAGCCAGCACCAGCGGCACTGCCAGACGTTCAGCCAGCCAGGCACTGATCTGCTCGGGTCTGAGGCTGCGGCCCTGGGGGTCGATCGCAGCCCTCAGAAACAGATCAGCGGCCTCGACCTCCACCGTCTCGGCCACCAGCTCCCTCAGGAAGGGGCGACAGTCCCGCTGCCGTGGCCGTCCCTTCTTGTCAGTGTCGTGCCAAGGGAGCGGATCGGTGGCCAGCAGGTCTGCGATCGCAGCCCGCCACGCCCCTGGATCCGGGCCGGGATGACCGGCGGGTGTGTGCAGCGTGAAGCGCCAGTGGGCCTCTGCGAGCTCCTGGGAGAGGCTGGGACCGGACACCGGCACCTCCGCGACCGAGTGCAGGTGGAACCCCTCGGGCAGCTCCAGCTGGAGCCGCTCCATGGCCTCGGAGGCCTTCACCGGCGCCACAAACTCCAGATCGAACCATTCGCCATGCCCCTCCACTCCCAGGGGCAGCGGCAGGGCCAGTTGCAGGCGGGGCAGGGGATGGAAACCGCCGGTGTAGCTCACCGGCAGGCCGGTGCGCCGCAGGGCACGTTCCAGCATCCGCAGGGTGTCGAGATGGCTGATCAGGGCCAGGGATCCTGCCTTGGCGAAGCCGAAGCGCAGGCGCTGCACCCGCTCGCTGGCGGGGGCGCGGCGCGGCAGCGCAGACGGCACCGGCGGCGGTGGGATCACCACGTTGTGGCCGAGCTCAGGCCCGCAGACGCCGCAGCTGCTGCAGCCCGCGAACGAACAGTCGGGCACCACCGCGGCCGCCAGAGCCCGCTGCAGGTCGTCGGCCAGCCAGCCCTTGTCGAGGCCGGAATCGATGTGATCCCAGGGGAGGGGCTGGCGGCAGAAGGCAGCGAGGTCCGCAGCTTCCATGGCTTCAACGGCGCTCCAGGCTCCCAGCTCCAGCTGGCGGTAACAGCCCCCCAGGCCTGCGGCCTCGATCGCACCGGTCCAGGCGACGTAGCTGCGCTCGGCCGATTCAAACCAGGCATCGAGCCCCGCCCCGGCCCGCCAGGCGGCCTCGATCACCGGGGCCAGACGCCGATCGCCGCGGCCGATGAAGTCTTCGATCGCCGAGAGCCGCACATCGGTGAAGTTGGTCTTGATGCCGCGCAGCTGGCGCAGGGCGGTGCGCAGCAGCTGCTGGCGGCGGCGGAACTCCTCCGTGCTCACGCTGTGCCACTGGAAGGGGGTGTGGGGCTTGGGCGTGAAGTTGGAGATGGTGAGATTGAGCTCCAGCCGCCCCAGATCGCGGCACTGCTGCTGCAGTGCGCGGCAGGTGTCGGCGATACCGAGCACATCGGCATCGGTTTCACCCGGCAGGCCGATCATGAAGTAGAGCTTGATCTTGCGGTAGCCGCTCTCCATGGCGGTGCGGATACCGGCCAGCAGCTCGGTGTCGGTGAGCCCCTTGTTGACGATGTCGCGCAGGCGCTGGGTGCCGGCCTCGGGCGCAAAGGTGAGGCCGCCCTTTCTGGCGCCACCGATGATGTGGGCGATGTTGCGATCGAAGCGGTCCACCCGCTGGCTGGGCAGGGTGAGGGTGGCGTTCTTGTCCGCGAGGCGGTTGCGCAACTCCACCCCCACCGCCGGCAGGGCGAGGTAGTCGGAGCAGCTGAGCGAGAGCAGCGAGAAATCGCTGTAGCCCGTGCGGCGCATGCCCTCCTCCACCGCCTCCACCACCGCCTGGGGCTCCACGTCGCGGGCGGGGCGCGTGAGCATGCCGGGCTGGCAGAAGCGGCAGCCGCGGGTGCAGCCGCGGCGGATCTCCACCGTGAGCCGGTCGTGCACCGTTTCGATGTGTGGCACCAGGCCCATGGCGTAGTGGGGCATCGGCGTGGCGGTGCGCCGCTGGATGCGCGTGGGGATACCGGGCTCCAGCGGCTCGATCGAGACCCCATCGGCGCCGGGGCCATAGAGCGACGGCACATAGACGCCGGGCACCTGGGCCAGATCGCGCAGCAGCTGCCGGCGCGTGAGGCCGGCGGCGCGGGCCTCGGCCACCACCAGGCCGATCTCCGGCAGCAGCTCCTCGCCGTCGCCGAGGGCGACGAAGTCGAAGAAGGCGGCGAAGGGCTCGGGATTGCTGGTGGCGGTGGGACCGCCGGCGAAGATCAGCGGCGGCGCCTCCGGGTGGGCGAGGGGCAGATCGCCGCGGTCGGCGGCCCGGATCGGGATACCGGCCAGCTCCAGCATCTCCAGGATGTTGGTGCCGCCGAGCTCGTAGCTGAGCGAGAAGCCGAGGATGTCGAAGGCGGCCAGGGGCCGGCGGCTCTCCACAGCAAAGAGGGGCGCGGCGCGCGCGCGCAGGCGGGCGGCCAGGTCGGGCGCCGGCAGGTAGCTGCGGTCGCACAGCTGACCGGGAACGGCATTGAGGATCGAATAGAGAATGATGTGGCCGCTGTTGCTGGCCCCCACCTCGTAGACCTCGGGGTAGGTGAGCGCCCAGCGCACGCCGGCGGCGTCCCAGTCGTGATTCCAGTCGCGGGGCTGCACCCCCAGCTCATTGCCCAGGTAGCGGGCCGGCTTGCTGATGCCCAGGTCGATCAGGGCGTCGAAATCGATCGGGGCCGCAGGGGCGGAAGCGGGCGTCACGGCGGCGGCGGCGGCACTGGCCCGATCGTATGCAGGACGGCGGCTACAGATCCGCCAGGAGTGCCTCCATCTGCTCGAGGGCGCTGCGCAGGTCGTCGGCGATTCGATCGGGGTCAGGCAGGTTGTCGGAATCGAGCAGGGCGTCGTCCTTGAGCCAGAACAGATCGAGGTTGATCTTGTCGCGGGCGAGCAGCTCTTTGAGCTCGTAGGCGCGCCAGCGGCCTTCAGGGTTGGCCTCACTCCAGGTGGGCTGGCGCTCGGCGATGGCGCCGGGTTTGGAGAGGGCCACGAATTCCTCCAGATCAGCGGGCTGCAGCGGCTTGGTCTTGAGGGTGAAGTGCTGGTTGGTGCGCAGGTCGTACACCCAGAGGCGCTTGGTGGCGGCCTGGGCGGCGGTGGGCCCCACGTTGTGCAGCAGCAGGTTCATGGCGAAGAGCCGGATCACCGACTGCACGATGTCCACGCCATGCAGGGCTTGATGGCGCAGGTGATCGCGCTGTTCGCGCGTCATCGCCGGGAACGTGTTCACGATGTACAGGTACATCGCGATCAGAAACCCGCCGGTGCCGCAGGCCGGATCGATCAGGGTTTCGCCGAGCTGGGGCGCCAGGCAGGCCATGGTCGCGTCGATGATCGGCCGGGGCGTGAAGTACTGACCGGCGCCGGACTTGGTGTCCTGGGCGTTGCGCTCCAGCAAGCCTTCGTAGGCATCGCCCTTGATGTCGGCATCGAGGATCAGCCACTGCTCCTTGTCGAGCAGGTCGGAGATCAGGCGCTTGAGCTTGGCCGGATCCTGGATCTTGCTCTGGGCCTTGCGAAACACCAGCCCGAGCAGGCCGTGCTGTTTGCCCAGGTGTTCGAGCACGCGGCGGTATTGCATTTCCAGCTCCACGCCTTCGCGGCCCACCCGGGTGCTCCAGTCGTAGCCGTCGGGGATCGGCGAGGCCTGGTTCCAGGGCGGCTGCGTTTGCTCATGGGCGAGCTTGAGGAACAGCAGCACGCTGAGCTGCTCCAGGTAATCGCCGTAGGAGAGCCCGTCGTCGCGCAGCACGGTGCAGTAGCTCCAGAGCTTCTGAACGATGCGGTTGGCGTCGGTGCTCATGGGTGCGTCCTGTCGCGATGACGCTACCCAGCCCGTTCAACTGGGCAGCAGCGGCAAGCCCTCGCGTTGGGCGGCAGCCTGGAGGGCCTTGTCGCGGCTGGCCAAGGGCAGGCCGCGACGCAGCGCCAGCTCCAGATAGGCAGCGTCGTAGGTGGTGAGGCCATGGCTGCGGGCCTGGGCGAGGGTGTCGTGCCAGGCGCTGGCGGTGGTGGGGTGGTCGATGCTGATCGGCAGGGTCTCGAGCAAGCCCAGAAACGTACGGATGGCAGCCGCGTTGATGCGCCCGCGCCGTTCGGCCTGAACCAGAACGTTGCCCGTTTCCCAGAGCCATAGGGCTGGTACGTGGGCCACGGCCTGCTGCAGTCGCTCCAGCACAGCCCAGGCCGCCGGGCTGGCCTCATCGGCGAAGCACCAGGCGCAACTGAGCGACACGTCAGGCACCAGATCGCCGTCGCCGATCATCGGCGCCCCTGATCCCGCAGCTCGGCGATGCTGAGGCCGGCAAGGGCCTGGCCTTCACTGAAGCGGCGCAGGCGCTCGATTGTGAGGGCCACGCTGCTGGGTGGCTCGGCGGCCGGGGGCACGAGCCGGGCCACGGGACGGCCATGCCGGGTGATGGTGATCTGCTCTCCGGCGCTCACGGCATCCAGAAGCGCCGCCAGATGGGTCTTGGCCTCAAAGGCGCCGACACTGCGCATGGCTCGCTTTCAACCAGTTGCCAACCAGTTTAAAGCGGCCCGATCCGGATGGCGTCGGGCTCCAGCTGCTGAGCCGCCTGCACCAACGCCACCACCGCGCTGGAGTGGATCTGCGGAGTGAGCAGCGCCAGCAGCACGTAGGTATCGAGGGAGAGCATCAGAGCTAAGCCTGATCACGCAGGGCGCGTTGGGTGTCGAGGTGCTGAACGACACCACGCTGTTGCTGCGCCTGGAGCCAGCGGAGCAGCAGGGCGAGGCGGAAGAGGAGGACAGCCTGATGCTGGGGGTCTTCCTCGATTTCCTCAGCCGGCAGGCACTCACGGCCGAGCAGGGCGCGGCACCTTACACCGAGGCCATGGCAGCGGAAGACGAGGAGCTGTTGGCTGGCGTGATGGTGAACAGCGGGGCATGAGTCCGCCGTTGGTGCGCCATGGCTGGGAGATCGCCTTCCAGCCCCAGCTGTTCGCACGGCACTATGCAGAGCTGAAAGCCGAGGTGAACCGCCTCAGGCAGGAGCTGGATCCCCAGGCGTTTGCGCAGCACCCCCAGGTGAAACTGCTGGCGGCGGTGATGGAGGGGATCAAGGAGCGGATCGCCGCCAATCCCTACGCCAGCCGCTTTGCCCTCAGCGGACCGCTGCGCCGTTACGGCCGACTCAAGGGCCTGGGCTTGCCCGATCGGTACCGCCTGTTCCTTCCGGACATTTGAGGCGGAGGGCCGGCGTCTGCTGCTGATCCTCTGGCTTGGCTAGCCGCGTAAAGACGGCGATCGCAACGACTGCTGTGCCGTGTTCACGCGGCTGGTGCAACGCGGCGAGCTGCCGGAGGGCTGGAAGACCCTGAGCGCGAGATCGATGCCAGCAACGACCAACGAAGGGTGCGCTCAACCGCACGATTGGCCGTACGACGAAGTGGGCCAGAGTGAGGCTGATGCAAACGATCTCCGCCAACGAGCACAAGACCTCGGGAATCGGCGCCATTGCCCGTGCGCTCGACCACGAGCTGGAGGTGGGGTTGAGTGTACGCGGCCATTTGCGGTATGTGGTGATGTCAGCCGACGCCTATCAGCGCCTGCGCGACTGTGAGCTGGAGATCGCTCTGCAGGAAACCCGCGCCGATCTGGCGGCTGGGCACCTCCATGCCGACACGGTGGACGATCACCTGCGCCGCCTGCGACACCACCAAACAGCGCCAAGTCCAGTACGTTTTCACGTACGAAAGGGAGAGCGGCCATGGCCACGGTGTCTGCCACGGAAGCCCGCAAGAGGCTGTACGCGCTGATCGATGAGGTGGGCGCTTCGCACGAGCCTGTGCAGATCACCGGCAAGCGGGGCAACGCCGTGCTGCTCTCGGAAGAGGATTGGCGTGCCATCCAGGAGACGCTGCATCTGGTGTCGATGCCAGGGATGCGTCAATCGATCCTGGAAGGGATGGCCACGGATGTGTCTGAGTTGAGCAGCGAACCAGGCTGGTGAGCTGGACGATTCTGTTTACCAAGCAGGCCCAGAAAGACGCCCGCAAGCTCGCCTCAGCGTCACCGGCCCTGAAGCTGAAGGATCAGGCCCTGCTGGAGCTGTTAGCCAGCGATCCCTATGCCCAGCCACCGCCGTACGAAAGCCTCGTAGGAGACTTGCGTGGTGCCTGTCCAGGCGGATCAACATCCTGCATCGGCTTGTTTACCAGGTGCTTGAAGAACAGCGCATCGTGAAGGTGTTGCGGCTCTGGACGCACTATGAATAGCCGTTGCTGACTTCCTGGCCCAACAGCCTCTGCGGCGCAGGCAGGAGTGTCAGCAGGTGGCATTGGTGTGGTGGGGGCCCTGCCCGCCACGGGATGCCGCCTGCCTTCGATGACGACCCCCACTCCACCGCCCGGCGGCAGCGCACCGCCGCCGCTTCCGCCAGACTCAACAGAGCTGCTTCCCCAGGCTGGCCTCGGCCCCCTCGAGCTGGCTCGCCTTGGTGCCAACGAGGCAGTCGGCGGCCTTGCCATCGGCCTGATCGCTCCGTTCTCCTCCTATGACCACATCGCCTTCGCCGGGTACAACCTCCCCGTCGCGCAGCAGTGGGGAATCGTTTTCATCGCTGCCTCGGTGGCGACAGTGGTTGTCGATGCTCAACTGGCGACGCGATCCCGATTACGAGCAGCGCAAGATGCTCAGCGAGCTGCGGATCAGGCAGATCGAGAACGAAACCGAGCAGCTGAGGCAAGAGAACGCCAGAGGCAGGCAACTGCTCGCCTCGATCGATGCGCTCTGCTTTCCGCCCGAGTACTCCTCGACCCATCCGAATCCAACCGAGCCCGACTCCAGGCCTTCCTCGCGCTGATCAGCCAGGCGCCGCCGGAGCCATGACGATGGGAGCCCGCTGGTGCCCCGACCCAAACCCCTCGCTACGGTGAATACCAGAGAGTTCTCCGGCCCTGGCCGGCACAGCACCTGGTGAAAGACCTGCTGACGCTGCCCCTGGGACAACGGCTGGAGCTGGTGCAGACGCTCTGGGACTTCATCGCTGCCGAGCAGATGGGCCCTGAGCTCACCGAAGCTGATCGACAGCTGATCGATCAACGGCTGGAGAGCTTTCGGGCTGAAGGAGATCCCGGCCTGGATGCCGATGCGGCGCTGGATGCGATTGAGCAATCGCTCTGAGCATCGTGCTGCGGATCCCCTTGAATCCCGAGGCGTATCCCTCCCTCTACCGCGGCGCACGCTGCGTCGATCCGCCAGAGAGGCTGGACCGCCCTGGCGAAACCGGGCCAGCCAGCGGTAGGCGCAGCGCAGGCTGATCCCGTTCTCAGCAGCCAGCTCGGCGAGGCTGCGACCGTGCTCCAGATGCTGGTTCACAAGCCTGAGACGGCCCCGCTGGGTCAGGCGGGCATTGGGGTGGCTATGCATGGAGGCGTGAGGTCGGGGTTGGTGGGTCGAACCTCAACCCGTAGCGGCCTCACACCCCCTTGTCACGGAACAACCTGCTGAGACGGAACACCTAGGAGGACAACGCGGGCGGCCTGGCCTTGCCGAGCAGGCGGCAGCCGATCTGGATGCGGCCCTCATCCAGCAATCGACCGATCTGGAGCGCCTTGGCCTCCTCTTCCCGGCTGAAGGTCGCCTGCTGGGTGGTCAGCCAGTCGATCTCCGCCTGGGTGATGATGCCGGTGGCCATGGTTTCGAGGAATACCTCACCAAGCAACATGGGGGGAGGCGCCCAATCGCGCCGAATCGCTGCTGCCGATCGTATGCCGATTCCTGCGGCGCGCGGCCTCTGGTGATGGGCTGAAACATCCCGGCCATGGGGGAAGGCCCGGTCACCGTGGTGCCGGGCCCTGGAGGTTGGGTTGGGGCCACCGGGGCTTGTGCCTTGGTGGTGGCGGGAATCCATCGGGATGGGATGGCGAACGCAGCTTTCCCGCAGGGCCGTGGGGCCGGGATGGGG
>JBKDPV010000005.1:0-20687 GCA_046342315.1 Cyanobacteriota bacterium | reverse complement strand
GCTCCTCCGGACTGGACCCGTAAAAGTCCGCCCCTCCAGAAAGCCCAAGAATTTCCCCGCGAAACTGATCCGTCTCCTCGTCGTAGTCAATTTTGGCGTGGTAGCCATCCACTTTCATGAGATTCATGGTGTCACTCCGTGTTCATCAAGCCATTTACGGAGCGAAGCAACAGCACCTTTGTCTGTATCGGGCGATGGGTGGGGCCTGTGAAAGACCCTGACTTCGCCAAACAGGACGACCGCAACTCGGCTGCCCGCCCTCTCACTGACATCCCCACCAAGCTCCTACAACAGGGCTTCGATGTCCATCCACGGCAGGCTGCCGCTTACGGGACGAGAGATGATCAGCTCAAAGGTGCGCTGGTGCTTCCGCTTCATTCCAGCACGGTATTATAATGCGATACCAAATGTGGCTTGCTATCAACGGCTTGCAGGATACGGATAACGCCCGCGATCACCTGGACGCAAGGTGTTTCTTTCTGCAATTGAAGTTCTGATGGTGGCAGCTCAGGTGGATCGCGTTCGGCGGTGTCGCGTCTCTACCGGCAGCGTCTACGAACCTACGCCTCATCCGCAAAGCTCCGGTCACCCCGCTTCGCATCTCACAGTCGTGCTCAGCTTCAGACCCAGTGCCGTGACCACGTTCAGGATGGTGTCAAAGCTTGGACTGCGCTCACCGAGGCACTTGGCCTGCAGCTGCGGCGCACACCCTCGGATTCAGCCTTCCGCTACTTCTTCTGCCAGGTGGGGTTGCTGAGGGAGAGGCTGCCGCGAATCCGTCCCATGAGCCCACAGCGCTGGCCCGCGCGATCCAGCAGCAGGTGGTAGCTGGCTGGTCGTCGTCGCGGCGCTGGCGCTCGCCGAAGTTGGTGGCATCGGCGGGGCGGAGTCAACACCGCTGCCGTTTGCCGCGCCGCTCCGCTACGACGGGGTGATTCCACGGTCCGGACCTCCCAAGGCATGGAGCAAGGCCAGTACCACTCCCACTCCCAGCCCGACCCGCTCTGGCTGCAGGAGCAGAAGCGGCGCCTGGCTCAGGAGCTGCGCCCGTGGCGCCTGCTGATCTGCACCAGCGATCTGGCCTCCGGACTGCTGATGGTGGCCAACCTGCTCGACACCCCTCCGGGGCAGCCATCCCAGCAGCTGCTGGGCCTCTGCCGGCGGGCCGCCGATGCGCCGGCGCTCCTGCCGGAGATCGCCACCGACGTGCTGGTGCTCTGCCAGGAGTTCCTGCAGGACGGGCCGGCCCTGCCGGTGCTGGACCAACTGCTGCGGCGCCCCTCGCCGCCCACCGTGCTGCTCAGCCTGGCCAACCCGCACCGGGTGGTGATCCGAGCCGCCCTGGCGGCCGGCGTGCAGGGCCTGATCAGCCAGGAGAACGTGGGACGGGGCGTGGTGCTGCAGGCCCTCGCCAGCCTGGGCCGGGGGCAGGCCTTCCTCGATGCGCGCTGCCAGACGGTGCTCACCGATGCGAGTCCGGCCAGCCACGAACTCACCGCCCGCGAGGTGGAGATCCTCGCCCTGGTGGCCGAGGGCTGCACCAACCGCGCCATCGCCGAGCGGCTGCAGATCGCCGAGGTCACCGCCCGCGACCACGTGCAGCGCATCCTCTCGAAGCTGCAGGTGCCGGATCGCACCGCCGCCGCCGTGGCCGGCCTGCGACTCGGCTACCTCCCCTGAATCCCCAGGCCGGCACGGTGCTGAGCCGCGAGGGCGGAATCCTTCATCTGAAGGATGGCGGCGGCGCAGGTGCCGTCGAAGGATCGGGGTCTTCCACCTTCCCTCCCCCCATGGCCCTCACCACCGCGGGCAGCACCCCAGGAATCAGCCTGAACCTCAAGATCCGCAACCAGTGGAACGGCGCCTTTGACGGGGAAATCAGCCTCACCAACACCAGCACCACCGCCCTGAGCCAGTGGAGCGTGAGCTTCGTGAGCCGCTATGCGCTCAACAAGGTGAGCAACTTCTCCCTGCAGCAGAGCCGGCAGGCCGATGGCACCTGGCTGATCACCCTGCGTCCCCCCAGCTGGGGCACCACCCTGCTGCCCAACCGCGCCAGCCGCTCCTATCTGCAGGGTGCGTTGCCGAGCGGCACTCCGTTGGCGAGCCTCAGCGCCAGCGAGGTGCTGCTCGCCGGCAACAGCGGCGGGGGCAGCTCCTCGCCTGCGCCGACCCCATCGCCGACTCCCAGTACCACCCCCCTCACCCCCGGGGGCGTGAATTCCGGCAATGCCGCCGATCTCCTTTGGGGCGAGCGCTTCTTCGCTCCCTACGTGGACATGGGCCTCTATCCCGTGCCCGATCTCGATGGCCTCGCCCGCCAGCACGGCGTAGGGCTCTTCACCCTCGCCTTCATCCAGGCCACCCCCGCCGGTGATGCCGCCTGGGCCGGCCTGCAGGCCCTCAGCCTCACCAGCACCAACAGCCAGGCCATCGCCATCCGCAATGAAATCAGCCAGCTGCGGGCGATCGGCGGCGACGCCATGGTGTCGTTCGGCGGCGCCAGCGGCACCAGCCTGGCCCAGAAACTGGCCGCCAGCGGCGCCACCGCCACCGAGCTTGCCAACCGCTACCGCCAGGTGATCGACAGCCTGGCCCTCAACCGCATCGACTTCGACATTGAAGGCGCTGCCCTCAGCAACCGGGCCGCCAACCAACTCCTCGCCGATGCGCTCAGGCTGGTGCAACAGAGCCATCCAGGTCTCGAGATCTGGTACACCCTGCCGGTACTGCCCCAGGGCCTCACCGCCGACGGTCTGGCCGTGGTGCGCCAGGCGCTCAGCGCCGGCGTGAAGCTCGATGGGGTGAACCTGATGACCATGAACTACGGCGTCGGCGCCGCACCACCTGCCCGGCAATCGATGGGGCACTACGCGATCGATGCCGCCAACGCCAGCTTTCGCCAGCTGGGCGATCTGTTCGGCGGCTTCGGCCAGGCGTTCGGCTGGAACCAGCTCGGCATCACCCCAATGATCGGTGTCAACGACATCCGCAGCGAGGTGTTCAGCACCGCCGATGCCCAACTGGTGGAGGACTTCGCCCGCAGCAAGGGTGTGGGCATGCTGGCGATGTGGTCGATCGCGCGGGATCACCCCGGCCCCCTGGGCCAGGTGGCGAACACCCACACCGGCACCACTGCCGCCAGCGGCAGCTACAGCGCCATCTGGGGCGACTACGGCACCGATCCCGTGATCTCCGGTGGGGCCGGTGGAACGGCTGCGGGCGGCACCACCATCGCCGTGGCGGCCGCCACCACGACCCTCACGGCCAACGCCAGCACGTCCGAGTGCTTCCAGCTCGGCTGGGCCTGGGGCCGCAGACTCACGATCAACGGCTTCGATCCTCTCCACGATGCGATCGACCTGAAGGGCTTCTGGGCCGAAGGCCAGCAGGCCCGCGTGGTGGCCACCCCCGATGGATCGAGTCTCCTGCTCGACTTCAACGCCCAGCAGGTGCTGCTGCCCGGCGTGGCCGCCTCGGCCCTCAGCGGCCGGGCGCTGCAGATCTGGCAGGGCTGAAGCCGGGCTCCGGGAGCGGAGAGTGGTTGGTGGCCTGTCCACTTCTCCGCATCCCACCCCGCTGATCTGTCTGCATGTTGCCAATGTTGGCATGATTGAAGTTACCGTGCACTCTCCATGCGTCCACTCATGGCCGACAGTGGCAGAAACTGCCGGTAGAAGCGATCCTTCAGCTCCCAGGCCTGCTGCACCTGGTTGATGGCGATCTGGAGGGCTTCCTTGCTGTCAATCAGCTCCGCCATGTGGCGGGCCAGTTCCTGGGAATGGGTAAGGCCACCTAAGAGTTGCTCTCCGCCGATGTCGGATTGGCGGCGATCATGAATCATGTGGTAGTAGAAGAATTCAGATCGCACTCCCTCCACCGCCTGACCATGGGCCAGGCGTTCCGAGAGACGCGGCCACAGACATTCGTACTCAACCGATACCAGCACCTCGGCCCAGAAGCGCAAAAAGGCGATCAGCGCCAGGTCGCTGTGGAGCTGGCCCAGGCAGCTCTGCAGCGCCTCCAGGCTGGCCAGCCGCACATCCTGCGTCTCAGCAGATTCGCGGGTGCCGAGGATCTGCTCGCGGCAGGCGCCGAGATGCAGCAGATCGCGAAGCAGCAATTCGCGATGGGAGGCGAGTGGCACGCCACGGGTGTTGCGCGGGTATTCCTCATGCAGGATCAACCGCACCGTGGCCTTGATCGCCTCGCTCTCCAGGGCGTCGATCACAAACTCGTAGACATTGACTATCGACAGCGACAGAAAGCGCCGCTGCAGCAGCAGCCCCAGCAGATCGTCCCAGCTGAGGGCGGCAACATTGGCCAGCACGGGATGGGCCCGGAGGAAGGCGATACGTGTTCGTTCGTGGGAGTTGAGGGGGGCCAGCATGATGATCAATCGGTGAATAAAATCTTTAGCTCATTGCGCCAGTTCTGATCGGGCGCGGGCAGGAACGGGCGCGCCACGGTCCACATCCGCTCGAAGTCGTTCAGCAGGGTGCCGGTGAGCAGTGCATCACTGGCGCGCAGATCAAGCTCCAGCTGGAAGGTGTGGATCGCCAGGGCCCCGTGCAGGAATGGCGCTGCCAGCAGGGTGTAGCCGGCGCGGTACAGGGAAAGCGAAGGCAGAGTGTCGTACAGCCGGATCTCCAGATGGGCGGAATGGCGGCTGGCGCGAATCGTGGCCTCCAGGGTTTCCAGGTTGGCGATCACGCTGCCCTGGATGGCGAAATCCTCCGCCAGCGGCTCGGCCGCATAGCGCTTCAACACCTCTTCCCGCAGCCCCGCGGCAAGGGAATAGGGCCAGGCCAGCAGGATGCGCACCCGCACCCCGGCCTGCAGGCAGCGGCTGATGGAGGCGCGGTAGTGCTCCAGGTTGGGTGCAAAGGTCTGCAGGATGGCCACTTCTTTCGGTTCTTCCGACTGGATTTGCTCCTGGTCGTTGGTCAGCCGCTCCAGGGCTGCGGCAAATGTGTCGGTGGGAAAAATGGCGTGGATTTGTCTGAGGCCGAAACAGGACAGACCCGGACCATTCTGCTGATACATCTGCGCCAGAAAACGATGCAACTGTGGCAGCTTGTAGCCTCTGCCGCTGACATTGAACTTGCGGTAAATGGTGCGCAGGCGCTGGGTGAAAGCCTCCTCCTCAATCGGACCCTGACGGTGCTGATAGGCCTCCAGGAGTTGCTGCTTGCTCTGACCGGGCTCCTCTTGCAGGCAAAGAATCACCTCCAGCTCATGGGGGGTGAGGGCATATTCCTGCCGCTCGCCCAGGTTCTGCAGGAATACTGTCCAGCTCATCGCTGCAGGCTGATTGGTGAGGGATGGGAAGGATGGAGCCTGGGGAAGTCTATACCTCTTAGGTCAGTTAGCCGCTGACTTCCAGTTTCTTCCAATGTCTTCCATTTGGCCATGATTGATTAATTGCAAGATGTCAGATACTGTCAGTGGTGGCCTCTGGGTGTGTCACCATGCTGGAGAAACAGCAGCAGCTCTATCAGCGAATCTGTGACTATCAATTAGATGATTCTAGTCAGGAAATAGGCTTTCTGTCCCATCTGATCAGGGCCAACGGCTGGAGCCGGCCGTTGGCCCTGCGCGCGATCGAGGAGTACCGGAAGTTTGTCTTTCTGGCCCTGGTGGCAGACCATCAGGTCACGCCGTCCGACCAGGTGGATCAGGTGTGGCATCTGCATCTGCTGTTCAGCGACGCTTACTGGAACGAATTCTGCCCGCGGGTGCTCGGGCGGCCGCTGCACCATCACCCCACCAGGGGCGGCCAAGCAGAGCGGGATCGATTCCACCAGCTTTACCGCGCCACTCTCGACAGCTACCGGCAGTACTTCGGCGAGCCCCCCGCGAATCTGTGGCCGCCGGTGGATGTGCGCTTCGGCAGTGACCTGCAGATGCAGCGCGGCCGGATCCGCCGACCGTTCCGCCCCTGGCACGGTTGGCAAGCCTGGCGTCGATGGCGCTGGACTGTGCCGATGAGCCGGTTGCTCATCGGCCTGGGGGTTCTCGGCATGGCGCTCGCCTCGGCGGCCGCGGCAACCGGCTTTGATCCACCCTCAGAACGCGGGGACCCATTGCTGGATCAGCTGGTCAAGCTGCCCATCTCCATTACCAGCTTGATCGTGGGATTTTCCATCACTTATGGGCTTCTTCGCCCGCTGCTGCTCAAGCCAAGCGAGCTCAAAGCCATGCCGAAGCTGGATCCTGAACAGCTGGCCTTCCTCTCCGCTGGGCCACCACGCGTCATTGAGGTGGGGCTGGCTTCGCTGGTGCGACAAGGAGTTTTGAGAGCCGATCCCAACTCTCGCAAGCTGGTGCTGATCGGCCGAATTGATGAGGCCATGCCTGGCATTGCCCAGAAGGTGCTTGCGGTCTGTCACCAGCTGGCACGCAATGCTCCAGGAGGGGTCGCTTATACTGAGCTTATAAGACTCAGTCGCTACGACTTCAAGCCACCACGCGAGTTTCTGCAGACCCAAAAGTTGCTGCTAAAGGGAGTGTCCAAGCCGATTGCCCAATGGAGTGTGCTGATCTCGCTGATCCTGATTTTTTTGCAGACCACAGAGATGTTCAGGCCGTATCTTGAGCCACTTCAGGCCTTTCTCCTGCCTTTTGTTCTGGGAATCAACCTTGGCATCATGCAGCCAAGTGGTCGTACCCTATGGGGCGATTCTGTGCTGAAGCGTTATCAAACTGCCTCCACTCACGCGGATCCCTTGCAACGGATTGCCCTTCTCGGCCCTCCCGCCATGAGTGGTGGAAGGTTGGATAATCTCAGGAGCCTGATTGAGAGGGTTGAGGCGGAAAGCAGCGGGTGCGGGTGCTAAGGGCTCTGCCCAGGATGAGCGAGGGTGCCCTCCTCTTCTGCTCAAGATCAGAAGCGGGCTGAGAACCCTGCACAGAACCAAGCCTATGCTCCCGCCTTGTGAATCTTGATATAGGCCTGAAGGGGTTGGCACTAAGCCCCAGCTAGCCCTCATTGAAAAACGGGTCCGGCAACGCCGGATTTCTCAACTTGGCGGCGGCACCCGCGCCAACGACTGGAAGGCCTTTCGGATCGAGCAGGCCCAGTTGTACGAGCACGCTCGCCTGATCCCACAGGATGTGTTCGTAGGCGACCTTGTCGCCTTCAATACCAACGATCACCACGAATACCGCTTCAACGCGCCGTCCAGTAGGCTCAACTCCTGGCAGGATATGGTCCATCTTGATGGTGTGAGTGAACGAGATGATGAGTTCATCGACGATTCTCTCCTCGCTGTACGTACGCGAAATCGTTTCGAATATGACATCAGGCGGGAAGAACTGGCCTATGAGCCTCTTGGAGTAGAACGTACGAACGCCCTGCGGACCTTGACCACCTACCATGGTCGGCACATTGACGAGATGCGGGTTCGGCGCCATGGTTGCAAGCGTGTCGTCGAGGTTGCCGGCCAATTCCGCCTGCACATGAGCGTTGAAGATCGCGTCAAGTTTTGCGTGTAAGCGCTGCTTTTCCATGCTGTTTCCTGTTCTGCGTTTGAGTGCTGCCTAACGCTGCCCCTGAGTGGCAGGCAGGGGGATTGGGGTGGCGAAGCTGGGAGTTGGTGGCGGCCTGTCCATTCGAAGGGCTTGTTCGAAGTGTCGCGTCCCTGCAGGCAACTTCTGTCGACTGTCGCATGTTCCATTACCAACGTCGCAAGACATGGCGGTGGAAGGCTACGCAGAACAGCCTTGCCTTGATTCTTTGGTATCCAGAGATGTGCGGGGTGAATAAACAACGGGCGCAGTCTATCGGCAGGTTGGAGTGGGTCATGGCATGCAAAAGGACGCCTCACCTGCTTCTTCCTGGAGTTCAGGAGAATTAAAGACTTTGAGTTTGCGGAAGGGACTGGTGGATCCAGGGTGTTCCAGGCAAAGCAGAACGTTCAATGATTCGGAATCTGCAGCAATTAGGCGGTCATGGGTTCTTGTGTCAATACGAACTGGTTGTTGATCAACAACTGATATGGCCTTGACATCCTCTGCGGTTATGTTGTCAAGCACAAAAGAACGCATCGCCCTCGTATTATCAAAATCCATTTCTTTTTGAATTGCCTTTCGAAAGACTTCCCGAAGTAATATCATACTATCGTAGGCCATCTGTGAGCGCCACCTGAAGGCAATCTGTTTGCCTTCGCCCCGGTCTGCCCCCGCCGGCTCCCTGAGCATGCGCTCTTCAGATGCGGAGGCAATGATCAGGCCTTTGAAGATTGGGTCTGAGACATCGGCTGTCATGAAGCTGTCTGCTCCAAACACCATTAACTTCTTTCTATCTGGCACACGTAAAAGAACATCCTTTGTTAACTCTTCTGTTCTCTGAATTGATGCTGAGTTTGGAACAAGTACCAATGCTGTTGTTCCGTATGGATTATTGAGAATGTCTTCATCTTTGCATCGTTGTTCATTGGCATATCTAGCGGATCCAAGCAAGCGGCATGATTGATCAAGAAAATCGTATTGGTCTCCGATTGCCTCTTTTAAGGTGTCGCGAAAGCCCTCCGAGTAGCGGCTAGTGTTTGATCGCTCCCACACCAAGACGATGCGATTCACTTTTAAATGAGATTGGTTCCCGGGGACGTAGGTGTTGTAAGTGGATAAATAATGAAATAGATTCTCTTGTGCGGAGCTGTCGTTGGGCGGCATTCTGTAGATGTTCTTATCAAGAATTAATGGCCCTTTACTCGCTTTTAATCTGCAGAGTCTTGTTGAAGCCGACTCCCTCCCTGCCGCCCAAAGTAAAGCATAATTCGACAGGAAGTTTCTGGCATATCTATCTGTAGTGAAATTCAAGATGCTGTTAATGAAGGGCGGTCTACTAAATCTCTGGTTGAAATCCTGAATGGGTGCTCTTACATTTGTGCTGGTAGGTGATATGACAGGTAAGTTGTATAAATGGTAGATACCGCTGGTGGCTTCAGTGTTGTCACTGCTGAAATGGCCAATTATGGCCAGAATATCGCTGTTCTTTTCTGATTGAACAATTGATTGCGCAACGCCACAGGCATATTGCCGACGGTCCTTGGCTTCTAGTTTAGTCGTGCCATCATCAAATATCTGTATGATAAAGGTCGGAACCCTATGACCATGTCCTTCTTTATTGATAAAATATTGAGCTCTTGAAACCCCGCGAAGAATCTCGAGTGAATCTTTTACTCCGTTTTTCCGTGAGATGGGAACCACAACAGCAAGCTTCACAAATTGCATGGGCTTGGCAGCAGCTGCTGCGTTGTTTTGCAGGCCCCATTGCATGGCCACGTAGTTATTGAGATAGATTTGAGCTTCAGCATCCTGTGGACACGAGATCACATACTGCTGCATCATTGCGATGGCTTGTACAAGCTCTTTGCTTTGCTCCTTAGCAGCTTCACTCTGATAATTGTTGAAGGAATTGATAGCATTGGCTTTTAGATCTCCATGGGCAAGGCAGGCTTCACCTGCTTCCCCTCTAATCTCATCAGACTTAATTAATAGGTTTTCTCCATGGCTACTGCTCCCTGCAGCTTGTATCGGTTTATCAGAAAAGTCCTTCATCCCCATTATTATTGCCCCGCCTGCAATCACGCCTGATGGTAGCAACACAATAGGTAGTAGTTTGATGCAAATGCTACGGCGATTCTTTTGTTTATTACTGCGCACTTTGCCTTCGATCATCTCAAGTACTTTGTGAATCTCCTCGATGGAATTCAGGAGCTCCTCACCTCTGTTTCCACTTGTTTGGACATTTGGCTTGCTGATGCCCTTCAGCTGCGAAAAAATCCGCTTGCAAATAAGCGATATTGAAGGGTCTGTAAATTTGCTTGATCGATGGCAGAGGTGCCACATATCAATTAGTTCAGACTCTCTATTCTCCAGATGATTAGGATCTATTGATTGAAGTGATAAGGCGCTCTTTGTCTCCTGGAGAGATACGCTCAACATGGCATTGAGATTCTTCTTGGGGTTGAGCATTATTTCGATCTTCCTATTCGCCGCCTCCAGCAAACGAGACAAGTGCTGCAACTCCTCTGTTTTTGGCGTATCATTCAGTCTTGCCAGGTCAGTAGCAATCAATTGGGTTTGTTGTTTGAGTCTGTGACTTTCTTTGGTTGGCCAGGCCAACCAAGCCGAAGCGTTTATCGCTTGCCAATCTGTAATCAACGCTTCTATTCTTTCATCGTTAAAAGCAGCACCAGCTTTCAGCGCCGACACAAAGCCTGTTGTTCGTGAAATGAGGATGGATGCCTGAATCAGAAACTGAGCGCGGCTACGAGCATATTTAGCAACATTAAAGAGATCTTTGATCGATTCAAGGAAGTGGGCAACGTTGGAAGTCTCCATTAGGTTCCAGTCTCTTTAATTGTAGTTTAGCATCAACTGTATGTAATCGATCCTGATAGTGCTGTCTCTCCGGGCAAATGAATGCTGCACTCAGCTCGTGCCGCAATGGCAGGGTTCCTTTGGCAGGGACGTTGCGTACTGAACGTGCGATATGATTCTGTGGGTTAGTTGCATGGAATCCTCCGTTCTTCATGCTGTGGAGAGGTTTAATCTCATCGCAAGATCCACCTTGAGTCTTACGTGAAGGGGGCGGAGGAGCCTCCCCCTTATTCTTCTGCTCGAATTGCCGGGTCTCTCCCAGCAGACTTTCAAGCCTGGAATCAACTTCTTCAACAAAGGATTCCTCGGCGTGATGCAGCTGTTGTCTGGCACGGTGGGAATGGCCAATACGGTTCGGGCTGGTCTGCAGATCTGCCTTCAGAAGGAGATGTGGGAGATTTGCCTCGGCGGGGATGGGCTGATCACGAAACAGATCCGGGAACTTGTCCAGCACGAGCTGAACCGCACGCAACGCTGCCTTGATGGCTCCCATCGCAAAGGAAACATCCTTCGAACGCTGCCCCTGAGTGGCAGGCATGGAGCTTGCGGTGACGCAGCAGGGAGTTGATGGCGGCCTGTCCACTCAAGGGGCTGGTTGGAAAGTGCTCTTCGCCCGTAGCGGAAACCTCTCAGGATGGCGTATCGACTCGACAGGTGAGTCAATATCTAAATCAGGCCAAAACAGGTGGTCGGCCGTAGGCCGCAGGACGTTGAGGATCTTCGGAATCGTGGCTGCCTTGAACCAGGGAAACTCTGAGTAAGGAAGTGCAAGCTCCTCATCATCAAGAAGTATACAGACGCAATGTCTTGAAACATTGGGACTTTCAGCCCCAAAAAATGGTTATTCCAAGCATTGGTGATCTCCTTTTCGTGGGACTTGATATGGCGCTCCGGCTCTTTCATCTTTGCTGAGCCTAGCCCGATATTTCGGGCGAGTTCAATGGTCCGTTTTAGCCAGAAGTCGCCTCACCATCCGTGTCCAGGCCATGGGTGGTAACCTGAGAATGGGCTGTCTTCACCGAGCGCCATTGAGATCAGCACGTTTACGTTTCTGGCCAGCGCACTGGCAACAAGAAACAGCCGATGGTTGAAGCCTAGAGCCCACTCTCTTAGTCAGCCTGGGGCTGGCGAACGCAGCCGGCTGTTACTCTGATATCATTGCTTGATTTTGGTCAACCACTGATCCCGCATGATTGTTTTGCCGCATGATTATTCTGCCGAGTAAACTGGAAGAGTCAGCGAACCGTTTTCAAGGCCGATTCCTATTGGCTTGCCTCTCCACGGGGTTTGAACCAACGGTGATATATGTGGCTAGGATGCATTTGCAACTGGGAAACTTATATCGCGCAATGGCGGCTAACACCCATCATTGTCTCGGCGCCTGCACCACAGGCGCTGATGCTTTGGAACTGGTCGCCCGTGTCAAGCCAAGCATCATGGTGATGGTTGATGATCTGCCTGACAGCTCATTGGAGAACTTGATCCGCCAAGCCAAGCAGATTCATCCTGGCATCCGGTCTTTGGCGTTCATTTCCAAGCTAGAGAACGTAAGCGCCAAGGCCGGGATCCCGATCCTTGTTGCCGATCAGGACATCCTTACAAATCCTGATACATTAACATTGGCCACGATGGCCGTTGTCACCAATACAACATATCGAAGCTCAGCTATTCTCAAGCACCTCAACTCATCCGAGCTGTCTAGCCTCGACGAAAGCAGCCAGGCATTTCAACTTACTCCGAGGGAACGCCAATTACTAGAGGCTTATGCTCTTGGGCTCAGCAATCAAGAAACGGCGCAACGTCTTGGCTTGTCCGTGCGAACCGTGCAGACCTACAGTTCCAATCTGTTGCAAAAGCTGGGCGTCAATAATCGGCAGAAGGCTTTGCGACGTGCCATCAGCCTTGGCTTCAACGCCGTGCTTCGGCGGTTTGACCATCCTGAATGAGTCAAAAAACTGTCGTCCTAGGACGATCGACAGCGACTCCGCGCCTGCGTAGCGTGATCAATAAAGCAATATCATCCTAAGCTATGCATGCTTCGTCCGATACTATACTTGAAGCGGCTCGTGCAAAACTGCACGCCTCCGACGTTCCAATCCTGTTGCGAATCGCGGGCTTTATTCGCCTTTCATGCAGAGCGCTAGAAAACGATGCTGGCTATGTACAAATGCTGCAAACTCTTTCGGAATGCCATTCAGAATGGTGGAAAAGCTGTGACATTCGGCCCGATGGATGTTTGATCTGCTGGGATCCTGTGATTCATGAGCTGCTTGTCTCCATTTTGCAGTTGCATCCTGCAATCATGGCTGCCCAGCCACACCCGCCGCAGCCGCGATGCCTCCCACAGCCTCCGCTGCACGCTTTAACTGGGGTGAGAGGTGGGTGATCAAGACAATGGATCGTCAAATCTTCGCCTTTGTCCTTATGGTGATTGGTGACAATCACACCGCCAAAACCAATTCCAATACGAGCGTTCATTCCTTCTCGCAGGATTGCTGACAGCCTAATCCAGCTGTCACGAACGGATGTTCGTGGTCACCGTCTGCCGTAAGCCACCCGCCCCTGTGGTGGTGGGCTGCGCACAGGCCTCTTCATTGTGCGGGTCGCCTCAAGGGCTGCGCAAGGCCGCCTGATGTTCTTTGGCTGACATGGATGTGCCTATGGGTTTCTTCTTGAGAGAAGAAGAAAAACCGAGATTCTCCTTCTCGGAGGACGATTGGCGACAAACAAGCTCACCCACTTGCTTCTCACCATAGCCTCGCTTCGCCCTCCGAGAATGGGACAAGCTCCTGCCGCAGATCTCACACGTTCAGGCTAAGGTTCATGGGGATTCGGCTGTCTGCATCTTTCCAACGCTGCCCCTGAGTGGCAGGTAAAGCGCTTGAGGCGGCTCAGCAGTGGGCTGGAGGTGGCCTGTCCACTCGAGGGGGTTGCAGCTATACTCAATGATATTGAAGAGGCGCATACACAGCTGAATGACGCCGCAAGAAATACCCCTGTATGCCATACAAGATAGAACAGAGAATAGCTGTTCTTGGAAAACAGGCTCAGAGTACAGATCTGACCTCCTCACATCAGCAGAGATTTCATATTTAGAAGCCACTTCAGTCACAAGATCGACCAGCCACGATGGTGAATTTGGGGCTATGTGAATGGCCGATATTAAGTCATTTACTTCTATTGGTACTAGCTGGCCAGTCGAGTTATTTGCTTTACCTGCCACGAGACTGTCAATAGTTGCATCTATATCCTGAATGAGCGCCCTTGCCTCTCTTTCGTGTTCGAAAGATTTTCTCTTGTGCATGAAAGGGTAGAATGAATTACCTTCTGGAAGCCAGTCAGTGTTGTAATCTATATACCGCACGCATCCAAAAAAACTCGCCCTGGCAGTACATTCCTCAGTCTATCATAAGAAGTCTCAATCGCTACGGCTTCATTGGTCTTAGCATAAAGATCCCACATGGCAGCCGATTCGTATTCATTTGCATGCCAGCAATTGATATAAGTCCACTCCCTCACCCCTCTCGAAAGAGATGACATACTATTCATCATGCTTTCTCTTTGATCTTCCGGCATGTCCTTGTAGACTTCTGGCCGAAGTGAGATGTTGGCTTTGGAATACGAGCCCTCGAAAGGGTCTTGGAATAAATCAGATCTGCAGAAGAATAAGCCGGTGGACGATACGAGTGACACGAACTTGGTAAAGTCCATGTAGCGCCATAGCCGCACGTTGCCTTCTTCTGGCTGAGGAAAGCAGCAATGATTAATGGTTGCTGGCATGGGTTTTGATGATAAGCTGAATGGGCGGATCCGCATAACGGCCATCCTTGCGCTCATATTGCAGCATATAATCGGGGAGGCCTGTATGCAGCATGACCATAATCTGTTCGTGGCCAGGGTTTTCTTGATGCTACCGCACGGTCCTGTCTTCTTGTGCGGATCCGTATAACTCCGTTCGTTGCGATACAAAGCCGAGATCCCGAGCCTCGGCGCAAAGGCATGGATTGGAATCGGCAT
This sequence comes from Cyanobacteriota bacterium, assembly GCA_046342315.1. Classification (GTDB taxonomy): domain Bacteria; phylum Cyanobacteriota; class Cyanobacteriia; order PCC-6307; family Cyanobiaceae; genus Cyanobium. Next base: position 6,281 of record JBKDPV010000005.1, on the reverse strand, counting down.
GATCTTCAACTTGGCGTCTTAAGCGTGTGTGCGCCCTGCAGAATGCTACTGGTTTCGCTGCCTTTCCGGCCAAATCCGATGCTTCTTGCTTGCGATTGCTTGATTCAGTTGGCAATTAATCTCCCTGGGCGTAATTTTGTCTGATCGCTGAAGACCTTATTCTGGTTTAGGTCTTTCGATCCTTCGAATGGCATGGACTGATCGTGCGAACTCGTGATCAATCCATGCCATTCGGCGGCTTTGTCCATGAAGGCAAATGATTGCGGCCAATCCTTGAGGGGTATCGGCATATGGACCCTGTGACAACTATGTCAGCGGTGGCCGCAGGACCAAATAGTGCTGAGCACGCCGTAAGTGGCTGGAGTTGGCTGAGGTGGACTTTACCCGCTAAGCTGATTATTGCTCAACCGGGCACTCAGCAACCGTACTTGACTGAGCGGGTATTGATAAGCACAACCCATTCTGGCGTTGCGAGTGGAACGTGCCATTTTGACTGATGACAACAAGCGGAGACGAAAGGTGGCTTGCTAATGAGATTCTATTGAGTATTGATGGAAAGTGGGAAAGCGGATTCAATGTCTGTGAAAGGCCGGGAGCCCTCGTTTGCCATGTGAAGCCGTCGTTTGAGCCACGCCAATGATTCATGCACTTCTGGCCGTGTTGAGGAGGCTTGGGAGTGAAGATGATTGCGATCCGGCCAGGATTCCTCTGCGGTCTCGCTGGGGTTGGAATATTGTCAAGCATGGGTCGATGCAGAGTCCCAGTGGTTCCCTACAGCTGGGCCAGTCATCACGAGTACCGAGCAATTTGGCCAGTCTTCCGGGAGTGCTGCCGCCGAACCATTCGCTGCCGCAGATGGCCGCCGCTTTCATCAATGCGTGGGGATCTCGTTCCTCAGCGTCGGCCGCTGCTGAGCGGAGGCGCTTGCCTGAAGCTTCACCGCCAGGTGGGTCGGAAATGCGTTCACCTCTTCACTGCCCCGCGTCCGTTGGGGCGAGCCTGCAACTCTGTACCGGGCGTCGGAAGGGGTGGTTCATCCGTCCGTTGGTTCCAGCGCTGTTCCTTCCTGCCCAGCTTTGGTGCCGCTGTGCTCGCTGCCAGCGCGGAGCTCCGCGCCCAGCCGCCGGCGGCGGCGGCGCAGCTCCCGCAGTCCGGCCGCCGGACCGTCGCTCCGGGGCGGGGCGAAGCGGGCGGTTCCATAGGCCTCCGCCAGGGCCGCAAGATCCGCCGCCAGGGCGGGCCACCGCTGTTGCGCCCGGGTGAGGAAGCGGGGCAGGGTCTCCCCTGGGGCCGGGGCCAGGCCATGGCGCGCCAGCAGCGCCAGGCTGCGCTCGAGTTCGCGCCGCAGCGGATCGCCGCTCGCGCGTCGCCCCAGCCAGGCCAGCAGGGCCAGGCCCGCTGCCAGCCCCACGGCCACCAGCCCCAGCACCAGGGCCCCCACCCAGCCGCTTTGCTCCCCGAGGACACGCCTCAGCAGCTCCTCCTGGGCCTGGCGATCGAAGCCCAGCCACCAGCGGCTCCAAAGCAGGTCCACCGCCCACCATTGGCGCTGCAGCCAGCCCAGCGATCCCCCTGCCGCCGTCGCCTGGCTGCGGGGCGATGCCGGATTCGTCACCCAGGCGCTGGGATCGACCCGGATCCAGCCCTCGCCCGGCAGCCACACCTCGCTCCAGGCATGGGCGTCGGAGCGGCGTAGGTCGAGATAGCCCTCCCCGCCCAGTGCCGTGACCCACGAGCCTCCGCGGAAGCCGCTCACCACCCGGGCCGGTACCCCTGCCCTGCGCATCAGGGCCGAGAAGCTGCCGGCGAAGTGGCCGCAGAAGCCCTCGCGTTGCTCGAACAGGAACGCATCCAGCGGCGCCCGCTCCGGCAGCGCGCCCGGCGTGCGGCTGTAGCGGAACCCCTGGGTTCGGAACCACCGCTCCGCCGCCACCAGCCGGTCGCGGGGGGCCGGCAGCCGGGCCCATTCCGCCCCCAGGGCCTCCAGCCGGGGATTGAGCCCTGCACGTCCCTGGAGATCCAGCCACTGCGGCGGTTGCTCGCGCCAGCTCCCCCCTGCCGGCGGCGGCACGGCAGCGATCCCATACACCCGCCGCTGTCCGGTCGACTGCCCCAGGCGCAGCTCGCCGCGGCGGTCCTGGCGCAGGAGCGTTCCCAGCGGCGCGCCCGTGCCGCTCCACGGCACCGTGGTGAGGCCGCTCGGTTCCACGATCCACTGCTCCTGAAGCGGGCCGGTGGCGCTTGATCCCGCTGTCTGCGGCGGCGACATGCCGCTCCGCCGCACGCCGGGGGCCGCCAGCCACTGCCGGCCATCGAAGCGGTCGTGCACCAGCACCCGCCAGTAGCGCGGCGCCTCCGGTGGCGCTGCGCCGCTGGGGAAGCTCACCCGCGCCGCCGGGGCCGTGTCGTCGGCCAGGGCCGCGATGCTGCCGGGGTTGAGCGTCTCGCTGAGGCCGGTCACGGCCGTCTGGTCGTCGAGGATCGGCAGCGCGGCGAAGGGGCTCAGGCGCGGCACCAGCAGCAGCAGCACCAGCGCCATCGGCAACGCCGCCATCAGCACCGACACGCTGCGGCGCAGCAGCGAGCGCCAGTCCGGCCCTTCACCCACCTCCAGGGCCAGCAGCCCCGCCAGGGCCACGAACATGGTGGCGATCTGCAGCAGACTCGGCACCAGATCGGGCATCAGCGCTGACTGCAGCCCCGCCACCACCAGCTGCAGCAGCGCTACCAGCCGCCGTTCCCCCAGCCGCCGCGCCTCCACCAGCTTCAGGGCGGTGAGCAGGCTCAGCCCGATCGCCAGCGCCCCCAGCACCTGGCCCGGACTCACCCCCGTGAGCCCCACGGCCAGCAGGCCCATCGCCAACCATTGCAAGCGTGCGGCGGTGCGTCCCATCGGCTCAGCGGGCCAGGGCCAGAGCGGCCAGGCAGCGGTCGCGCTGGGCCGTGCCGGTGGCCGCCGGGATCAGCCGTTCCGGCAGCGCCAGGCCGTAGCGGGCACCCTGCCCGTGCAGACGGCGGATGCGCTCGCTCAGGTGCTCCAGCGCCCGCTCGTGGGGCACCGAGGGATCGGGGGCCAGCATCACCTCGTCGGCGCCGGGATCGGCGAACACCTTCACCTGCCGACCCCGCCCCTGGGCCACCAGCGCCCAGGCCAGCCGGCCGGGCGGATCCTCGGCCCGATGGGGCCGCAGATCCTGCCAGTCGTCACTCCCTTCGCGGCGTGGATCCGGGGCCCCGGCCGCGCCATCCCGCTCCCGTGGACGTTCCCCCCGCGGCAGCCGCCGCACCGGACCCGGCACAGGCGCGGGCCAAACCAGCTGCTCCACCGGCGGTCGCCAGCGGCTCCAGCACAGAAACAGCCCCAGCGGGGCGCTGGTCTGCAGCCGCACCACCCCCGGTCGCTGCCGTCCGCGCGCCGCTGCCCTCCAGGTCAGGGCCAGCTGGTGCTCCCCCGGCCCGAAACTGCGGGCTGGCTCCAGGGGGCCGTCGCCCAGCCGCAGCCGCAGGCCCTCGCAGCGGCCGGGCACCTGCAGGCGGATCGGGTAATGGAGCGTGGAGCCGGCGAACCCCGGTTCCGGTGTGCCGCAGTCGAGCACCAGCCCCTGCAGGTTGAAGTGGGTGAGGTGCAGGGCGAGCAGGAACAGCCCCAGCAGCAGGAAGCTCAGCAGCAGGGGGCCGTTCCGCTGCAGCTGGATGCCCACCACCTGCAGCAGCGCCGCGCCCGCCAGCCAGAGCCAGCCGAAGCGGCTGGGCAGGATGTAGAGATTGCGCAGCCCCAGCCGCAGCGGGGCGCTCTCCGGCGCCCGCACCCGATCCAGCAGGTCAGCGGAGCCCATCCACCCCCGCCAGCAACGCGGCGCTGCGTTCGCCCGCCGTGGCCCCGGGCTGGCCGCCGTCGAGCCGGTGTTCGCACACCGCCGCCGCCACCGCCTGCACGTCGTCCGGGATCACGTGGTCGCGGCCTTCGATCAGGCTCCAGGCCCGGGCGGCCGCCAGCAGCCCCAGCCCCGCCCGCGGCGAGAGGGGCAGGCCCGAGCGGCCGGGTTCGCGGCTGCGGGCCAGCAGATCGAGCACGTAATCCAGCAGCGCCGGCGCCACGTGCTGCCGCCTGCAGCGCTCCTGCAGCGCCAGCAGGTCGGCGGGGGAGAGCCGCTGGCCGAGGGCTTCGCTGCTGCTGCCCTCGCCCGCCAGCAGGGCCCGTTCCGCCTCCCGGGGCGGGAAGCCCAGGCTCAGCCGCATCAGGAAGCGGTCGAGCTGGGATTCGGGCAGCGGCGCCGTGCCGCTCTGATCCAGCCCGTTCTGGGTGGCGATCACCAGGAACGGTTCCGGCAGCGGATGGCTGGTGCCGTCCACGCTCACCCGCCCCGCCGCCATCGCCTCCAGCAGGGCGCTCTGGGTGCGCGGGCTGGCCCGGTTGATCTCATCGGCCAGCAGCACCTGGCTGAACAGCGGACCGGGGCGGAAGTGGAAGCGGGCCTCCGCCGGCTCGAACACGTTCACGCCGGTGAGATCGGCCGGCAGCAGGTCGCTGGTGAAGCTCACCCGCCGGAACTCCAGCCCGAAGCTGCGGGCCAGGGCCTCCGCCAGGGTCGACTTGCCCACTCCCGGCAGGTCCTCGATCAGCAGATGGCCCCGGGCCAGCAGGCAGGCCAGGGCCAGCCGCACCGCATGCTCCTTGCCCAGCAGCACGCGGCCGATCGCCTCCGTCAACTCCGCCAGCGGGGGACGGCCAGGCCGCGTCATCGCATCGATCGTTCGTGATAGGACGCTAGGCCCCGCGCCCGGGCCGTCGATGCCGTCCGACGCGATCGAGATCCATGGCGGCAACCGCATCGCCGTCGCCCGGCGGCTGGGCTGCGCTCCGGCCCGCCTGCTCGATGCGAGCGCTTCGCTGGTGCCGTTCGGCCCCCCCGCCGGCCTGCGGCGCCTGCTGCGCCGGGCCCTCGAGGGCGGTGCCGCCTCCCCCCTGCGCGATTACCCCGAGCGGGGCTATGCCTCCCTCCGCGCCGCCCTCGCCGCCCACCACGGCCTGCCAGCCGATGGGGTGCTGCCCGGCAACGGGGCGGCCGAACTGTTCACCTGGGCGGCGCGCGATGCCGCCGGCATCGGGTACAGCCTTCTGCCGGCACCCGGTTTCGCCGACTACGGCCGCGCCCTGGCCTGCTGGGGCGGCCGCAGCCAACCCCAGCCGCTGCCCCTGCGCTGGCGCGACGCCTTCCCAGCCCCCTACCCCTCCCCTCCCCCGGGGGACGTGCTCTGGCTGTGCAACCCCCACAATCCCACCGGCCAGCTCTGGAGCCGGGCTTCGCTCGAGCCCCTGCTGGCGCGCTTCGCTCTGGTGATCGCCGATGAGGCCTTCCTGCCCCTGGTGCCCGGTGGCGAGGCCCAGTCGCTGGTGCCCCTGCTCGCCCGTCATCCGAACCTGGTGGTGATCCGCAGCCTCACCAAGTTGTTCGCCATCGCCGGCCTGCGGCTCGGCTATGCCCTGGCGGCGCCGGAGCGGCTGGCCCGCTGGGCGGCGTGGCGCGATCCCTGGCCGGTGAACGCCCTGGCGTCGTTGGCGGGGGAGGCCCTTCTCGGCGACAGCGCTGCCTACGCCCGCTGGAGCGCGCGGGTGGAGCGCTGGGTGGCGCGGGAGGGGGCCTGGCTGCGCGAGCGGCTCGCCGCGGTGCCGGATCTGGTGCCGATGCCCTCGGCCACCAACTTCCTGCTGGTGCGCGGTGAGCGGGCGGGCCAGCCACTCGACCTCGACCCCCTGCGCCGCAGCCTGGAGGAACGGCACCGGATCCTCCTGCGCGACTGCCGCTCCTTCGAGGGGCTGGGTTCCGGCTGGCTGCGGATCGCCCTGCTCGATCGCCCCTCCCACCGGCGCCTGCTGCGGGCTCTCCATCAGCAGGTGGTCCGCAGGTCGCGGGCTACCTGAGCCGTCAGCGGCGCTTGCCGCGTCTCAGCCCAGGCTGGCCATCAGCTCGGCCAGGCGCTGGTCGGCATCCCGCACCGCCAGCCGCTCCATCCCCTGGCGCAGCTCCACCAGCGGATCGGCCGCGGTCGCCGTGCCCCGCAGGCGCGGTCCCAGCAGCCGCCACACCGCCTGCTCCAGCGGCGGCTCCCCGGGGTCGTGCTGCCACACGATCACGGCCGCGCCCTCGGCGGCGGCCGCCGCCGCATTGGCGTCCTGGTTGCGGTAGGCGGCCTGGGGGACTGGCACCAGAATCGTGGGCGTACCGCACACCGCCAGTTCCGACCGGCTGCCGGCCCCCGCCCGGCGGCTGGCCCGATCG
>JBKDPV010000004.1:0-24375 GCA_046342315.1 Cyanobacteriota bacterium | reverse complement strand
GCACTGGCCCGCAGGCGTCCGGTCTTGGTGGTGGCCGGGGGCTTGCGGGCGGCGGTGGCGGCCGGCTTCTTGGCGGCGGCCTTCCGCGTGGTGGTGGTGGTCGTCTTGGCCGCTGTCCGGCCCTTGCCCTTGGCGGTGGCGGCCTTGGCCGCCAGCAGCTCCTGCGCCTGCTCGAGGGTGAGGGTGTCGGCGGTGGTGCCCTCCGGAAGGGAAGCGTTCACCTTCCCCTGCTTCACGTAGAGGCCGTACGGACCGTCGAACAGCTGGATCGCCTCGTCGCCCCCTTCCGGAGTGCCCAGATCCTTCAGGGCGGTGCGACCACCCCGACCCCGCTTGGGCTGAGCGAGAAGGTCGAGGGCGCGGCTGAGGTCCACCGCCAGCACGTCGTCCTCGGCCTTGAGGGAGCGGTAGTCCTTCTCGCCCTTGCCCTTGTGGTGCACCACGTAGGGCCCGAACCTCCCCAGGCCCGCCTCGATCCGGCCGCCCTCGGGGTGCTCGCCCAGCAGGCGGGGGAGACGGAGCAGGCCCAGGGCATCCTCCAGGCTCAGGTCTTCGGGCTTGACGCCCTTGGGCAGCGACGCCCGCTTGGGCTTGGGGTTCTCCTCGCTCACCTGACCCCGCTGCACGTAGGGCCCGTACTGGCCGAACAGCAGATACACGGCATCGCCGGTTTCCGGATCCTCTCCGAGGGACTCGGGGCCCTCGGCCTTCTGCTTGAGGATCAGCTCCGCCTTGTCGGCATCGAGGTCGGCCGGGGTGATCTCCTGGGGCAGCGTGGCCTTGATCAGCTCCTCCGTGCCGTCGTCGGCCACCCGCTTCTTCTCGAGGTAGGCGCCGAAACGCCCGATCCGCACCACGCACGGCAGACCCTCCAGGGAGACGGTGCGGGAGGCGCCGGGATCGATGTCACCCTCTCGCTGCTGCACCTGGGTCTCGAGGCCCTGGTCGCCCTTGTAGAAGTCCTCGAGGTAGGGCAGCCACTGCACCTGGCCGTGGGAGATCTCATCGAGGGTGTTCTCCATCCGGGCGGTGAAACCCGTATCCACCAGATCGGGGAAGTGCTCTTCCAGCAGCGCCGTGACCGCGAAGGCGGTGAAGGAGGGGGTGAGGCTGTTGTTCTGCAGCGTGGCGTAGCCGCGATCCACGATCGTGCCGATGATCGAGGCGTAGGTGGAGGGCCTGCCGATGCCCTCCTTCTCCAGCATCTTCACAAGGGCCGCCTCGCTGTAGCGGGCCGGAGGCTGGGTGGTATGACCGAGGGCCTCCACGCCGCGGCAGGCCGGGCCGTCGCCCACCGCCAGGGCGGGGAGCAGCACCTCCTGGCCTTCGAGGGCGGCATCGGGATCGTCGCTGCCCTCCACGTAGGCGCGGAAGAAGCCGGCGAAATCGATGCGTTTGCCGCTGGCCCGGAAGGTGGCATCGGCAGCCTCCAGATCCACCGCCAGCATCGTGAGCTTGGCATCGGCCATCTGGCTGGCCACGGTGCGCTTCCAGATCAGGTCGTAGAGGGCGAGATCCCGACCGTCGAGACCGGTATCAGCCGGTGTGCGGAAGCTTTCCCCCGCCGGCCGGATCGCCTCGTGGGCCTCCTGGGCGTTGCGGGCCTTGGTGGTGAACTGGCGCGGGGCCGGGCTGAGGTACTCCTTGCCGTACTTCTCGGCCACGCAGGCGCGGGAGGCCTGCAGGGCCTGGTCGCTGAGGTGCACCGAGTCGGTGCGCATGTAGGTGATGAAGCCCCGCTCGTAGAGGCTCTGGGCCGCCCGCATGGTTTCGCGCGCGGAGAGGCGCAGCTTGCGGTTGGCCTCCTGTTGCAGGGTGCTGGTGGTGAACGGCGGCACGGGCCGGCGCACCGTGGGCTTCTCCTCCACCGCCGCGACCCGCCAGGGGGCCACTTCCACCGCCTGCTGAAGCGCGCGGGCTTCGCTCTCCTCCAGCAGCCGCACCTTGCTGCCGGCCTTGAGGCCGCCGGTGTTCTCGTCGAAGTCGGAGCCGCCGGCGATCCGCTCGCCCTTCACATGGGTGAGCTTGGCGTCGAAGAGGGTTTGCTCCTGCTCCAGGCGGGCCTTGAGATCCCAGTAGGTGCCGCTGCGGAAGGCCCTCCGGGCCCGTTCCCGCTGCACCAGCAACCGCACCGCCACCGACTGCACGCGGCCGGCGGAGAGGCCCCAGGCCACCTTTTTCCACAGCAGCGGCGAGAGGGTGTAGCCCACCAGGCGATCGAGGATCCGCCGCGTCTCCTGGGCATGGACGAGCTGCATGTCCAGATCCCGGGGGCTGGCGAGGGCCCGGCCGATCGCCTCCCTGGTGATCTCGTGGAACACCATCCGCTGCACGGGAACCTTGGGACTGAGCAGCTGGAGCAGATGCCAGCTGATGCTCTCCCCTTCCCGGTCCTCGTCCGTGGCCAGCAGCAGGCGATCGGCACCCTTGAGGGCATCCTTGAGTTCCTTCACCACCTTCTTCTTGTCCTTCGGCACCACGTAGAGAGGTTCGAAGTCGTTGGCGGTGTTGACGCCGAGATTGGCCCACTTTTCCCCCTTGTGGGCGGCAGGGATCTCACTGGCGTTGTTCGGCAGGTCTCGCACGTGCCCCATCGAGGCCTCCACGCGGAAGTCCTTCGGCAGGAAGCCCCGGATGGTTTTGGCCTTGGTGGGGCTCTCGACGATGACCAGGGTGTGGGCCACGGGCAGGCGCTGAACCGCTTCCCTCTTTATCGCATCGGCCGTCGGACCGACATCAGAAGGAGGCCGCTACAGTCCGCAGCACCACCACTCCGGAGGGTGTGGCCGACGTGTTCCCCGCTGCCACCGACTTGATTTTCGGCGCCGCCACGGCCGCCTCCGATGCCACCGCGGCGATTGCCTCCGGCCTCGGCACCGGTGCACTCTCTCTCGATCTGAACGCCGTCGCCATCCTTCCCGAGGGGGCGGTGCTCGTCGCCCTCGTTCTCTGTCTGCTGGTGGACCTGGCCGGCGAGAAGGCCGCCAGCCGCTGGGTGCCGCCGATCTGCTACGCGGGCCTGGGCGGTTCCCTGCTGCTGTTGGCACTCCAATGGAATGGAGAAGCCGAACCCTCCTTCCTGGGCTCGTTCCTGGCCGACAACCTGGCCATCGCCTTCCGGGGCGTGGTGGCCGCCTCCACCCTGATCTCCCTGCTGCTGAGCTGGCGCTATGTGGAGCGCAGTGGCACGCCTGTGGGCGAGTACGCAGCGATTCTGCTTGCCGCAACCCTCGGGGCCATGTTCCTGTGCGGCTCCACCGATCTCATCAGCATCTTCATCTCCCTTGAGACGCTGTCGGTGTCGAGCTACCTGCTCTCCGGATACATGAAACGGGACGCCCGCAGCTCCGAGGCCGCCCTCAAGTACCTGTTGGTGGGTTCCGCAGCGGCGGCCGTGTTCCTCTACGGCGCCTCCCTTCTCTATGGCCTGAGCGGTGGCGGAACCAGTCTGGAGGCGATCGCCCTGGCCCTGCGCACCTCCGCCTCACCGATCACGGCCCTCACGCTGGTGTTCGTGCTCGCCACGGTGGCCTTCAAGATCGCCGCCGTTCCTTTCCACCAGTGGACCCCGGACGTGTACGAGGGCTCACCAACCCCTGTGGTGGCCTTCCTTTCGGTGGGCTCGAAGGCCGCAGGCTTCGCCCTGGCCCTGCGCATCCTGGTGGGCTGCTTCGAGAGCTTCGATGCCCAGTGGAAGTTCCTGTTCACCGTGCTGGCGGTGCTCTCGATGGTGCTGGGCAACGTGGTGGCCCTGGCCCAGACCTCGATGAAGCGGATGCTGGCCTACAGCTCGATCGGGCAGGCCGGCTTCGTGATGATCGGCATGGTCTGCGGCACCGAGGACGGCTTCGCCGCGATGGTGCTCTACATGGCGGCCTACCTGTTCATGAACCTGGGGGCCTTCGCCTGCATCATCCTGTTCTCCCTGCGCACCGGCAGCGACCGCATCTCCGATTACGCCGGTCTTTATCAGAAGGATCCCCTGATCACCCTGGGCCTCAGCCTCTGCCTGCTGTCCCTCGGCGGCATCCCTCCGATGCTGGGCTTCTTCGGCAAGATCTATCTCTTCTTTGCCGGCTGGGCCGACCATCAGTACCTGCTGGTGGTGGTGGGCCTGGTCACCTCGGTGGTTTCGATCTATTACTACATCTCAGTGATCAAGATGATGGTGGTGAAGGAGCCTCAAGAGGCTTCCGATGTGGTCAAGAGCTATCCGGCGATCGAGTGGAACCTCGCCGGCATGCAGCCCCTGCGGGCCGCGCTGCTGGGCTGCGTGATCGTCACAGCGGTGGGTGGTGTGCTCTCCAGCCCCCTCTTCGACTGGGCCAGTGCCGCCGTCACCGGCACCCCGCTGCTGCAGCAGGCCATCGCCGCCGCCGGCACACCGGCCCTCGGCTGATCCCGTGGCCTCCATTCAGGGCGCCTACCAGGGAGCTGCGAATCTTCGCCCCGGCCACGACACCGTTGCTCAGCTGATTGACATCCGCAAGGTCTACGGCAGCGGCGACACTGAGGTCGTGGCCCTCGACCATCTGAGCTTCCGGGTTCAACGTGGCGACTACCTGGCTGTGATGGGCGCCTCGGGCTCGGGGAAAAGCACGGCGATGAACATCCTGGGTTGCCTGGATCGCCCCACCAGCGGCAGCTACGTGCTGAACGGCACCCCGGTGGAGCATCTCGACGACGATGCCCTGGCTGATCTGCGCAACCGGGAGCTGGGGTTCGTGTTCCAGCAGTTCCACCTGTTACCCCAGCTCACGGCCCTCGAGAACGTGATGCTCCCGATGGTCTATGCCGGAGTGCCTGCCGGCGAGCGACGGACGCGCGCTCAGGAGGCCCTCACACGGGTGGGACTGGAGAAGCGTGTGAACAACCGGCCTAACCAGCTCTCCGGCGGTCAACTGCAACGGGTGGCGATCGCCCGGGCGATCATCAACCAGCCGGCCATGCTGCTGGCCGATGAGCCCACCGGAGCCCTGGACTCGAACACCACCCGAGAGGTGCTGGAGATCTTCGACGAGCTCCACCGGCAGGGCATCACCCTGGTGATGGTGACCCACGAGCACGACGTGGCCGAACGTGCCGAGCGCACGGTGGTGTTCCGCGACGGGCACATCGCAGGCAGCCTATCCGCCGAGGCGGAGCTGCATCCTGCCGGGCATTGATCATCCTGGAGGTCTCCCGTTAGGGAGAGCTCCATCACCCGCGAGGTGCGACGGCTGCTGCAGGAACCGTCGGCAGAGGAGAGCGCGGACGCTCGAGGGTCTGCAGCAACTGGCCCATCAGAATGGCGACCGCATCCACGTCACGGGGGACAACGCCAGCGGACTGGCCAGGAAGGCCCGGAAGGCTGGCCACCATCGGGCCGCCGGGATCGAGATCACCCGGATCGATCGCCACCCAGCCACCTTCTTGGGGCAGCCTCAGCTCGAAGTGGAGGTGGGGCCCGGTGCTCAGACCGGTGCTGCCCACCCGCCCGATCACCTCGCCCTGGCGAACGGTGTCGCCTTCCTTCACATACAGCTCGGAGAGGTGGCCGTAGAGGGTGCGGCGACGGGGGCGGTCGTGCTCCACCTCGACCGCCAGGCCGTAGCCCCCCGCCACGCCACTCATCACGACCCGCCCGGAGAGGGCCGCCACCACCGGGGTGCCCTCGGGTGCGGCCAGGTCGAGGCCGGCGTGCATGCGCCAGGTGCCGATCACCGGATGAAGACGCCAGCCAAAGGTGCTGGTGGTGACGGCGGAGCCCACCAGCGGGAACAGCAGGCGGCTGTTGCCGTTACCCCCGGCGGCGGCGGGGCGGGGTGTGACCCGGAAGACGTCGGTGAGGCGGAACCTGCCGCCGGCCCCGGAGAGCAGGGCCGTCACCGGCACGGTGATCGGCGGCAACGGCGCCGCATCGATGCCCACCCGCTCTCCGGAGCCAGAGCTGTAGCCGGATCCCGAGGAACCCAGAGACGGCGAACCACCGCCGCCACCATCGAGCACGGAGGAACCGAGGCCATCGCGGCGGCTGCGACCCACCACCACCACTCCCCCACCACATTCGCGGATCGAGAGGGCGCCATCCAGACAGGCCCGCTCACGCGGCCCGGCCATCTGCGGCATCACAAGGTTCCCGCGAACGCGCACCCGCTCGGAGGGCAGGATCACCTGGTCCCGGACCAGATCATCGATCGAGGCATCGATGCTGCGGGGGGCTTCGATCACCCGGTCGGACGGTTCGGGCCGCAGGGCCTGAGGGGGCTGTGCGGCCGCAGGAGGAGCCACGGCGGCAGGAGCAGGCTCGGGATCGGGGGTGACCGGAGGTGGCGGCTCGATCGGTGGAGCCGCGATCGGAGCCGGGTCCGCGCCCTGGGCCAGCACCAGCGGCACACCGGAGAGCGGCCCGGCCACCAGGGCGGCCGCGGCCATCAGTAGATGGTGGGGCTTGGGAGCCATGGCGAGAGAGGAACGCCACCGGGAACCGGAGTGGCGGCAGGAAAAGTGTGACGCAATATAAGAAGCTCGATCCCTGGCGGCGGCGCCGGGGAACCGGCTTCAGAAGCGGCGATGCAGGGCAGTGTGCCGGCCGTGGCCATCCTTCAGCAGGAGGGTCCCATCATTGCCCAGGCCCACGGCGCGCCAGAGGCTCCCCTGATGGGCGATGGGCTCCGCGGGCAGCAGCAGGCGGTCCTCCGCCAGGGCGCGCACCCGCCCGGGCTCTTCGGCCTGGGCCACGGCCCACTCCAGGGCCCGCAGCACCCGGGCGCTGAGGCGTGGCGGCCGGGCGTCGGCCCGCCGGCCGATCAGCTCCGCGAGCGCCACCGCGCCAGCGGGTACGGCATGCCGACCGTTGAGCCCCAGCCCCACCTGGGCCCAGCGCACCCGATCCCCCCGCCGCCGCAGGCGAGGCAGCAGACCGGCGATCTTGCGCCCCTCTATCAGCAGGTCGTTCGGCCACTTCAGCCGCACCGGCAGGCCCAGCTGCTCCAACTCCAGCGCCAGCCCCACCGCCAGGGCCAGCCCGGGAGCTGCGCCGACGGCAGGGTCCTCGGGCCAGGGCAGGGCGGCGCTGATCCACACCCCACCCGCGGGGGACTGCCAGGAGCGACCCTGCTGGCCGTGGCCGAAGCGCTGGCGGGCCGCCAGCACCCCCAATGCCTCACCGGCCCGGGGTCCAGCGCCGGGCTGCCGAAGCCTGCGCTCCAGTTCCCGCTCGGTGCTGGCACACACCGGCAGCACCTGCAGACGCCAGCGCAGGGGGGGCTTCCCCTCGCCGACGGGCGGCAGAGCGCGACGTGCCGCCAGCACGGCCCCGGCTCCGACCAGCGGGCTCAGAGGGTGGCCAGCCAGGCGCCCATGCGGGCGGCGCCGGCCTCCAGGTCGTCGGCCGGATGCACCAGCGCCAGCCGCTGCCAGCCCTCGCCGCCAGGACCGAAGCCGTTGCCGGGGGTGAGGCAGACGCCGGTGCCCTCCAGCAGGGCCGCCGCGAAGGCCTCGGAATCCAGCCCCCTCGCCCGGGCGGCTTCAGGCACCGGCAGCCACAGGTAGAGCGCCATCGACGGACGGGGCACCGTCCAGCCGGCAGCTGCGAGCGCCTCACTCATGCGATCGCGGCGCTCGCGATAGACCTCGCGAAGGCGGGCAGGCCAGTCCGGGGCCTGCTCGATGGCGGCGATCGCCCCGGCCTGCAGGGCAAGCGACTGGTTGAAATCCACCACCCCCTTGAGCTGGCGCAAGGCGGTGATCAACCAGTCGGCGCCGATGGCGAAGGCCAGGCGGTAGCCCCCCAGGCACCAGCTCTTGGAGAAGGAGAAGAACTCGATGCCGCATTCCCGCCAGGCGGGGTTGCGCAGCAGCGCCGGGGCCTCCCCCTCCAGCGCCAGATCCACGTAGGGGTTGTCATGGGCCAGCACCACGTCGTGGCGCAGGGCCCGCTCCACCGCACCGTCGATCCAGGCCTGCTCGCCGGTGGTGGCGGTGGGGTTGTGGGGGAAACCGAGGACCATCAGCTTCAGAGCCGCCCAATTGGTGTCGCTGACGCGCTCGAAGGCCGGCCGCCAGCCCTGATCCGCCTCGAGCGGCAGCAGCACCGGGCGGGCCGAGGCCAGATGTAGGCCACCCATGTGGGAGGGATAGTAGGGATCGAGCAGCAAAGCCGCATCGCCGGGATCGAGCACCGCCAGGGGGAGATGGGCCGTGCCCTCCTGGGAGCCCACCAGCAGCAGCACCTCGGCTTCGGGATCGACCCGGGTGCCGAAACGACGCTCGGCCCAGGCCGCAACGGCCTCCCGGAACGGCAGGGTGGCAGCGTGCAGGCAGTAAGAGGCGCTCTCCGGCCGGCCGAGGGCCGCGGCGATCGCCTCAAGGGCCGCCGGCGGGGGCTGGAGATCGGTGGAACCGAGAGAGAGATCCAGCAGCGCGGGCAGCGGCGCCGCGCTCTCCAACCGCCGCTGCCGGTAGGCCTCCTTGCGCCGGTCGTTGCGGGCGAAGACGCCGCTGCCCAGGCGGCTCAGGCGCTCAGAGACCGGCATCCAGGAAGGCCTGCAGCTGGGGCTTGGCCATGGCACCTTCGTGGCGTGCAACCTCGACCCCGTCGCGGAACAGGATCAGGGTCGGCAGGCCTTGGATCCGCAGGTCGTCGCGGGTTCCCGGATTGGCATCGGCCTCGAGCTTGCCCACCACCAGACGACCCTCGTAGGTGGTGGCCGCCCAGTCCATCAGCGGGGCCATCAGGCGACAGGGGCCGCACCAAGGGGCCCAGACGTCCACCAGCACTGCGCCGGAGCGGGCAAGCACCTCGGCGGGGAAGGTTTCTTCGGTGAGGTCGAGGACGGCGGCGGAGGCAGGCACGGCCCGTTTCTGCGAATGGGGCCGATTGTATGAACTTCAGAGCTTGTCGATCGAGTGGCGCAGCTCTTCGAGCTCGGCATTCACCTCCGCCACCTGCACCGGCTCCAGCTGGGGAACCGGGCCCCCCTCGGCCGGCAGGGCGATGGGGTTGGCACCACCGGAGAGGCGGGTCTTGAGGGCTTCGAGTTCGTCCTCCACTCCGCTGCCCTGAAGAGCGGCGAACTGGCTCTCGAGATCGGCGCCGGCCAGCTCCGCCGCCGCCTGGCTGCGGGCCTCCATCGCCAGCACCTTCTCCTCCATCTGCTCGAAGGCGGCCATCGAGGTGTTGGTCCCCAGACCGCTCACGGCGCTCTGGAGCTGCTCCTGGGCCTGGGCCGCCTGGGCGCGGGCCTTGAGCATGTCCTTCTTGGTCTTGGCCTCGGCGATCTTGCCTTCCAGCGCTGTGAGGCTCTTCTTGAGGGTCTCCACCTGACCCGCCTGGGAGGAGATCTGGGCGTTGAGGGCGGTGGCGGTCTCGGTGTAGGTCTTGCGACGGGAGAGGGCCTCGCGCGCCAGATCCTCCTCCCCCTTCTTCAGGGCCAGTTCGGCCCGCTCGTACCAGGCCTTGGCCTGCGCCTCGGCCTGCTCGGCCTGGTTCTGCAGCCGCTTCTGGCCGGCGATCGCCGTGGCCACCGCCGTGCGCAGCTTCACCAGATCGGCCTGCATGTCGGTGACCGACTGGTCGAGAATCTTGGCCGGATCCTCCGCCTTGCTCACCATGTCGTTGAGGTTGGCGCGAAGCAGACGGCTGAGCCGATCGAAGAAGCCCATGGGGGTGGGGGTGGGGCAGGGCCCGAGGGTAGGCACATCCTTGCCGCACCGCTGCCGCCGGCCAACATCCGGATTGCCGCACCCCCCTAGCGTTGGGGGATGCCCGCCGCCCCCCCAGGCCAGAGCCGCCGCCTCGGCAACCTCTCGCTGCTGATCCCGCCGCCGCCCGCGCCGGCCCAACCTTTGGCCGCCTGCCTGGCCGGGGTTCAGCAGCGCTGGCGGCAGGAGGGACAGCTGGCGGGACTGTGGCAGGCCTGGCCCGGGATCGCCGGAGCCCAGCTGGCGCCCCACTGCCGGCCGCTGCGCCTGCAGACCGGGGTGCTCACGGTGGGCGCGCCGCCGGGACCCTGGCTCCAGGCGCTCCAGTACAACCGCCACCAGCTGCTGGGTGCTCTGCGGGGGGCCGGGTTCCAGCTGCGCGACCTTCGCTTCCAGCAGCACCACGCCCAGCCATCGCCACCGCCGGCCAGTCTTCAGGAGCAGGAGGACTGGGCCCGCCATCCGAGCCGGATCGATGTGCACGGCCTGGCCGACTGTCCGGCCTGCGGCCGGCCCGCGCCGGCCGGGGAGATGGCCCTCTGGGGCCCCTGCAGCTTCTGCCGGCGACAGGATCTGGCGGGGGCCTAGGCCGCCGGGCCGGGGGACACCTCGAACAGGGCCCGCCAGGCCCGCTCCTGGGCCGCAGCCTCGGGGGTGCCCTCGAGCGGGAAGCCGGGAAGGAAGTCCTTGTCGGCGGTGGGCACGTAGGGGCCCTGTTTGACCTCGAACATCACCGCATCGGCGCTGAGGGCCACCAACGTGTGGATCTGGCCCTCGGCCAGCTGGATGCCCTTCAGGGGGCCGGCGGCATCGAGGCGTTCCCGCCCGATCACCCGGCCGTCCTCCGCGAGCAGCAACAGGCCGATGGCCCCCTGCAGCACCACGAAGCACTCAAAACCGGTGCCCGGGATCTCCCGGTGGTGCCGATGGGGACGCACGTAGGTGCCGGGCTGCAGCACGTTGAGGAAACGCTGCACCGCATCAGGCTCGGCGTGGAGGTTGTGGTTGCGGCGCAGGCGCGGCGAGCGGGCGGCTTCGGCCGCCACGCGATCGAACAGGGTCTGGTCGAGATGCTGCAGCAGAGGCTCCATCGGCGGCGGGCAGGGGCCCCATGCTGGCGTGGGTCTGCGGAATCAGTTCCCGAGATCCTGACGGTCCCGGGCGGCGCCGGCCATGCCGCTGCGCACTGCGCCATCGAGGCAGCCCGCGGCCGCCAGCTCGGCGCAGCAGGAAGCGAACGCGGCCGCCGGATCGGGCGCGGCGGCGATCGGCCGCCCGATCACCAGCCGGCTGGCGCCAGCGACCAGGGCCTCAGCCGGGGTGGTGACCCGCTGCTGATCGCCCTGCGCCGCACCCGCCGGACGGATGCCGGGGGTGACGAGCACGAACGGTTCGGGATGCCGGGCCCGCAGCGTCGCCGCCTCCAGCGGGGAGCAGACCGCCCCGCCGATGCCGGCGCCGGCGGCGAGGGCCGCCAGGCGAACCACGTGCTCCGGCACCGGCTCGACGATCGCCAGCTCGGAGGCGAAGCGCCCGGGGTCCCAGCTGGTGAGCACCGTGACCGCCAGCAGGGTGGGGGCCGCCAGCCCCTCGGCCGCCGCCCCTTCCAGGGCCGCCGCCTGGGCGCTCGCCAGGGCTTCGGAGCCCGCCGCGGCATGCACGGTGATCAGCTCCGCCCCCAGGTGGGCGGCGCTGCGGCAGGCCCCGGCCATGGTGGCGGGGATGTCGTGGAACTTCAGGTCGAGGAACACGCGCAGGCCGCACTCCCGCAGCAGGCTCACCACCTCGGGGCCGGCGGCAGTGAACAGCTCCAGGCCCACCTTCACCCAGCGAAGGCCCGGGATTGCCGTGGCCAGGGCCAGGGCAGAGGAGGCATCGGGCCGATCCAGCGCCAGGATCAGGCGATCGGCGGGATCAGACGCGAGGCTCACCGGGCTGCGGAGCAACTGATCGCACCGTAGGCAGGTCGCTCAGCCTGCCACCAGGCGCCTGAAGGTCTTCTTGCCGAACTGCAGCACCTTGCCGTCCAGTTCGGCCGCGCTGGTGAACTCCTGGTTGGGATCGGAGATGCGCTGGCCGTCGAGCTTTACGCCGCCGTCCTGAATGCGCCGCCGGCCCTCGCTGCTGGAGGCGGCGATGCCCACGGCGCTGAGCAGATAGAAGGCCTTGGCCGGGAAGTTCACCGAGGCCAGGGAGGCCTCCGGCACCTCAGCCTGGGCGGCACCGGACCCCTGGGCCCCCGCCACCAGCACCGCGGCATCCAGCTGGGCCTGGACCGCGGCCGCCTCGCCGTGGCGCGCGCGGGTGATGGCGAGCGCCATGGCTTTCTGGCGCTCGCGGGCATGGGCCGGCAGAGCCTCAAGATCCAGATCGGTGAGCAGGGTGAGGTAGTCGTTCACCACCGCATCGGGCACCTTCTCCAGCTTCGAGTACATCGAAAGCGGATCCTCCCGCAGGCCCACGGTGTTGCCCAGGCTCTTGCTCATCTTCTGCACGCCGTCGAGGCCGGGCAGGATCGGCAGCAGCAGGCCGAACTGGGGCCGCTGGCCGAAATGGCGCTGCAGATCGCGGCCCATGGCCACATTGAATTTCTGATCGGTGCCGCCCAGCTCCACATCGGCCTGCACCTGCACCGAGTCGTAGCCCTGCAGCAGGGGGTAGAGAAACTCATGCAGGCTGATCGGGGTACCGGAGCCGTAGCGGTTGGCGAAGTCCTCCTTCGCCAGCATCTGGCCCACGGTGCTGATCCCCAGCAGCTCGATCACCGCCGGCAGGTCCATGCCCGCCAGCCATTCGCTGTTGCGCCGCACCTCCAGCCGCCCGGGCGTCTCGAAATCCAGCAGGGCATGGGCGGGATCCTGCCCCAGCCCCAGCTGCACCAGATAGGTGTCGGCATTGGCCTCCACCTCGGCGGCGCTCAGCTGCACCCGGGTGGCGCTCTTGCCGGTGGGATCGCCGATGCGGGCGGTGAAATCGCCGATGATCAACACGGCGGTGTGGCCCGCGTCCTGGAAGGCCCGCAGCTTGCGGAACAGGATCGAGTGGCCCAGATGGATCTCCGAGCCGGTGGGATCGATTCCCAGCTTCACCCGCAGCGGCCGGCCCCGGCGCCGGGCCTCAGCGAGCCGGGCCGCCAGGCACTGATCGGCGTCGTCCGTGGTGCCGGTGGGGAACAGATCGGCATGACCGCGGCTGAGCCACCGGGGCAGATCCTGCGCCGACCCTTCGGTCACCGCCCCGCTGCCCGCTTGGATGCCGCTCATCGCCCGTTCTCCATCGCGCCCAGGGAGCGCAGCGTGTGGGGCGGATCGTAAGCAGCTACCCACCAGGCCCTCCGTAGCCTCCCCCGCCTCAGCCGGCGGTTTCCAGCTGGCTCTTCATCCGCTCCAGCGTGACGTGCATCTGCTGAAACATCGTCTCGGGAGTCAGACCGAACTGACCGAGCTGGGTGCGCAGCTGCTCCACCGTGAGCTTGGCCTGGAAGTCTTCGGAGAGCTCGAAGCGCTTCATGAACACCCGGTAGCGATCCATCATCTCCTCCATGCGCTCGATGTAGAGCTTCTTGCCCTCCCGGTCGAACTTGCCATAGTCGCCGCCCAGCTGCATCAGCTGCTGGTAGTCGCCGAACAGGCGCTTCGCCTCGTCCTGAACGATCTCGGAGTCGAAGAAAGCCATGGCTCGATCAGGAGGTGCAGCGGGTGGCACGATTCTGGGAAGGGTTACCCCGGCGGGGGAGTGCGGATCCACGCATCATTTCCCCATCCCCCTGGCGGAGAGATCAACCTGAGGAGTCCCGACCCGGGACGCCATGGACTTCACCCCGTTCCTGGCCCAGTGGCGCAAGCAGCACGCGCTGGCCGGCCAGCTCCTTGCCGACTGCAGCCTGGTGCTCTGCCTCGGCCACCGCGGCCTGCTGCTGGCCCTCAGCGCCGGAGCCCCCGAGGGTCTGCAGGTGGTGGGCGCCGCCACCACCGAGGCCGATGGTCTGCGGCTGGTGGCCGAGACCCGGCCCAGCCTGCTGGTGGCGGGCGACCAGCTGGAGCAGGGGTGCGGCAGTGCCCTGGTGGTGGAGGTGAAACGGCGCCATCCCGCCGTGCGCACCCTGCTGCTGGTTTCGCAGGAATCGCGGCGGGCACGGCTTCGGGCGGCGATCGAGGCGGGCTGCGAGGCGGTGCTGGCTGAGGCGCGGCTGGGCCAGGGCGCCGGGCTCGACGCTCTGCGCACCCTCCGCGGCGGCGGCAACTACCTCGACGCGCGCCTGCGCAGCGGGGCCGGGCCGGCGGCCCCTTCACGTCCAGGATTGAGTCCACGGGAGGTGGAGGTGCTGGGCGGCGTGATGCAGGGGGAAAGCAACGAGGAGATCGCCCGGCGCCTGTTCGTGAGCCGTCAGACGATCAAGACTCACATGGCCAATGTGCTGCGCAAGCTTGAGGCCAGGGACCGTGCCCATGCGGTGGCGATCGCGCTGCACCGTGGGCTGGTGGATTTCTCGCCCCCGGAGGGATGCCTTCGGTAAGGTGCGCCCCGTCCCGCAGCCCCCTGAGGCCGCCATGGCCAAGCGGCACTGGCTGGATCCCCTGGCCCGCCGGCTGCTGATCGCCACGGGCCAACTCCCTCGCTCGCAACCTGCCGTTTGCGGCGGCTCCGCTGCCCCCGACACGAGCAGCGAGCGGGTCGACGACGTGGTCGAGCGGGAACTGCTGGAGCTGAAACTGCGTCAGGATCCGGCCCTGCGCCTGCGCAACGCCGACGAGGTGCGCCATGCCGTCGCCCTCGGCTGGCGGCTGGACGTGAACCGGGCCACGGCGGCCGATTGGCTGAGGCTGCCGGGCTGCCGCAGCGACCAGGTGGACCTGCTGCTGCGTCTGCAGTCCTCCGGCGTGCAGCTCAGCGGCCCGGAAGATCTTCAGGAGGTGCTTCAGCTCGACGCTGATCAGCTGCGGCTGTGGCAGCCGCTGCTCGAGTTCCGCTGGTACGGCAGCCCGGCTCCGCCCCCCTCGCCCGGCCCGGCCGTGGCCGTGAACCGGGCCGATACCAAGGCCCTGGCAGCCCTGCCGGCCATGGACTCCGTGCGTTGCCGGCGGCTGCTGCAGGAGCGGGCCCGCGGCCCGTTCCGCGATCTCGCCGACCTGCAGGAGCGGCTGCAGCTTCCACCGGAGGTGGTGGAGCGCTGGATCGGCCGGGTGTCGTTCCTGCCGCCGGCCGCAGGCCCCGTGCTGCCCCCGGCCGTGCGGCGTCCCGGCCGCTGAGGTGAGGGCCATGCGGCAGGGGGATCTGTTCGAAGCCGGGGCCGGCGCCGCCGGTCCACCGCCGCCGGCCCTCCCCCTGGAGCGCCATCAGTTGCTGGCGTGGCAGGAGCGGCTCGCCGCCCATCAGGGGCCCCTGTTCACCGCAGAGCCTTCCACAACCGCCGCGGAGCAGGGCCAGCTGCTGCCGCAGAGCGATCCCGCCGTCGTGGGAGAGCAGAACCTTGATCCCAGCGCTCGCGCCCTCGCCCTCGATCCCCTCGGCCTCCAGCCCCAGAGCCTCTCCTTCTGGCGCTGGCCCGAGGCCCCCCAGCGCGGCGCCGCCATCTACCTGGTGCTCGACCGCCCCCCCCACCTGCCGCTGCCCCTGCTGCTCTACGTGGGTGAGACCGGCCGGGCGGACCGGCGCTGGAAGGGCGACCACGACTGCAAGGCCTACCTGGCGGCCTATGGCGAAGCCCTGCGCCGCGCCGATCTCGACGCGCAGCCCAGCATCCGCTTCTGGTGCGACGTGCCGGAGGCGGTGAAGGCCCGCCGGGCTCTGGAGCAGGCCCTGATCCGCCGCTGGCTGCCCCCGTTCAACAAAGAGACCTCCGGCCGCTGGTCCACCCCCTTCACCGCCGATCCCGACTGAGGATCGCCCGCAGCGGCGATCCGGAACCCGCTGGCTACGATCACGGCCCGCCTGAGCTAGACGCATGGAGATCCGCTGCCTTGAGACCATCGGTGTCGCCGCCGCCACCGGTGCTCCCGGGGGCTGGGAGGGCGACGTCCTGGCGGTGGGTGTGTTCGCCGGCGACGATCATCCGGGCCGGACCGACCTGGTGGAGCGCTTCGGGGCCGATCTCGGCGCCCTGCTGGAACAGCGGCGCTTCCAGGGAAAGCCCGGCCAGTGCCTGAGCATCGACCGGCTGGGCATCCGGCCCTCCACCTTGATCCTGGTGGGCCTGGGTGAACCGGCCGGCTTCGACGCCGCCGCCCTGCGCAACGCCGCCGCCGCCGCCGCGAAGGCCGCCGTCGCGTCCGGGGCCTCCCATCTGGGGCTGGAGCTGCCGGTGGAGGGCCTCGAACCGCAGAGCAGTGCCGCCGCCATGGCCGAAGCGGTGCGCCTGGCGCTCTACGTGGATCAGCGGTTCCGCAGCGATCCAGAGCCCCGCAACGAACTCCAGCAGGTGAGTCTGCTGGGCCTGCCGGCCGGGGCCGCCGCCGGGCTGGCGGGACTGGAGGCCGACTGCGCCGGGGTGGAGCTGGCCCGCGGGCTGGTGGCCTCACCACCGAACGTGGCCACCCCCCTCCATCTGGCCGAAACGGCTGAGGCGATCGCCCGCGACTTCGGCCTCGAGCTGCGGGTGCTAGAGATGGAAGAGTGCGAAGCCCTGGGAATGGGCGCCTACCTGGGGGTGGCCCAGGGTTCCTCGCTGCCGCCGAAGTTCATCCATCTCACCTATCGCCCGGCCGGCCCGGTGCACCGACGGGTGGCCCTGGTGGGCAAGGGGCTCACCTTCGATTCCGGCGGCTACAACCTCAAGACCGCCGGCTCCCAGATCGAGATGATGAAGTACGACATGGGAGGCAGCGCCGCGGTGCTGGGAGCGGCCCGGGCCCTGGGGCAGAGACGGCCCGAGGGCGTGGAGGTGCACGTGATCGTGGCCGCCTGCGAAAACATGATCAGTGGCGGCGCCATCCACCCCGGTGACGTGCTCACCGCATCGAACGGCAAGACGATCGAGGTGAACAACACCGATGCCGAGGGCCGGCTCACCCTCGCCGACGCCCTGGTGTATGCCTGCCGGCTCGAACCCGATGTGGTGGTGGATCTGGCCACCCTCACCGGGGCCTGCGTCATTGCCCTCGGCGAGGAGATCGCCGGCCTCTGGACCCCCGAGGACCGTCTCGCCGAGGCGCTGGTGAACGCCGCCCATGCTGCCGGCGAATCCCTGTGGCGCATGCCGCTGCGCTCGTCTTACCGGGAGGGGCTCAAGAGCCACGTCGCCGATATGAAGAACACCGGCCCGCGCCCCGGCGGCTCGATCACCGCCGCTCTCTTCCTGCAGGACTTCGTTCCGAAGGATGTGGCCTGGGCCCACCTCGACATCGCCGGCACGGTCTGGAGCGACAAGGGACGTGGCAGCGATCCCGCCGGGGCCACCGGCTTCGGCGTGCGCACCCTGGTGCGCTGGATCTGCGCCGGCGCACCGTCCTGAACCACCTAGGTTCAGGACCCGCCGCCACCCCCGTCTTCGATGGCCGCTCACAAGATCCGCTGGTACGTGAAGGCCCAGCTCGGCGTGCTCCTGCTGCCTGCGGGGCTCTGCCTGTTTGGGGAAGCGGTGATCCGCAAGGGAGTCGGCACCTGGGCGAGCCTGCTCGCAGCCAGTGATTCCGGGGTCGTGATCCCCCAGGCCGGACCCTGGTTCTGGTACGGGACCCTGGGTCTGATCCTCATCACGGCCGGCGTCGGGCTGATGATCGAAAGCGGCCTGCTGCGGGGCTATCCGCGCGCCCCGCGGGGCTGATTCCAGGGCAGCTGGCGCCGGAGCTTGCCGACGCCCGCTGCCCCCCCCTCAGGCGGCCAGGGCGGATGTCCTCGTCGAGGTGAGGGATTCGCCGTAGACCTGCGCAGCGACCGGGTGCCCCCCCGGCACTTCCAGCTCATGGATCTGCCAGTGGGCACGCTCACCGCAGACGAGCAGCAGCTGGTCGAGGTGGGCGGCCGCCTGAGCGGTGGACGCGAATGGACCGATGTGACGGGTCTGCAGACCGTCCCTGATGGTCAGCAGATACATACAGGGTCGGGCGAGGAGAACGGATCCACGCTAGGGAGGAATTCCAGCGATGGACAGGCCAGATCGCCGTCAGGACGGCAGATTTGCAGCATTCGCAGGCTCAGGATCCTTCAGGATTTCCACCGAATCCGAGGAGAGCAGGGCCTTGCGGCGTGTCCCGCTGGCGGCGGGTTGCCAGGGATCGCTGGCACGGGCCCGGCTTCCCCAGACCGCATCCAGGCGGCGATCCCGGCCGCAGGACCAGCGGTAGTAGCGGTAGCGCAGACCGTTGCGACGGGCGTAGTTCTGGTGATAGTCCTCCGCCGGCCAGAACTTGGCGAGAGGGCGGATCGCCACCTTGATCGCCGTGGTGGGTCGGCCCAGCTCCCGCGCAGCCGCCACCAGGCTGTTGCGGGCCTCCACGGCCTGGGTGGCGCTGGTGGAGAAGATCACCGGCCGATAGGAATCGCCACGATCGCAGAACTGGCCGCCACCATCGAAGGGATCCACGTTGCGCCAGTAGGCACGCAGCAGCTTTTCGTAGCGCAGGAGGGTGTTGTCGAAGCGCACCCGCACGCTCTCCTGGTGGCCGGTGCCGCCGGCGGAGACCTGCCGGTAGGTGGGCTGGGCGAGCTTTCCGCCGCTGTAGCCGCTCTCCACCGAGAGCACCCCGGGCAGCTCCTCGAGATCATGCTCCAGGCACCAGAAGCAGCCGCCCGCCAGCACCGCCTCCTCCGTGGCGGCCAGGGCCGGGGCCACGGGGCCGGCCAGCGCCAGCAGCACAGCGAGGACGAAGGCGACGATCAGGCGCACGGGGGGGCGGGAGCAAGCAGATCCAGGATGGCGGCCGCGGCCCTGTCGGTGACGCCCGGATCGCCGAGGGCGGTGCGCAGCTGCCGGTAACCCTCGTTCATCCGGCGCCTGTTCTCGCTGGCGGGATCGAGCAGGGATTCCACGGCGCTCACGATCGCGGCGGGCTGAAGGGCATCCTGCAGCAGCTCGGGTACCAGCCGCTCCCCCAGCACCAGGGTCACCGGCGAGATGTGGGTCACATCGAAGCGCAGCACGTGCCTGGCCATGAAGGCGGTGGGCCGGCTCACCCGGTAGCCCGTCACCTGCGGAACCCCGCGCAGGGCCAGCTCCAGATTCGCGGTGCCCGATTTGGTGAGGGCCACATCCGCCGCGGCGCAGAGAGCCGGTCGGCATCGGTCGGCCTCCCCCGCCCCCACCACCCGCGCCCGCACACCAGCGGCCTGGAGCTGCCGCTCCAGTACTTCCTCGAAGCCCACCAGTCCAGCCGGCACCAGCACCTCCAGCGCGGGATGCCGGCGCTGCAGCGCGGCGGCAGCCGCCGCCATCGGGGGCAGCAGATAGCGCAGCTCCTGGCGCCGCGAGGCGGGGAGCAGCAGCAGCACGGGGGCATCGGGGGCCAGGCCCAGCTCCCGGCGAGCCTGCTCGCGGGAAGGGAGATCCTGGAGGGTGTCGAGCAGGGGGTGGCCCACCCAGGTGACCGAAGCACCCCGCTCCCCATAGAAGCGGGCTTCCTCCGGGAAGATCGCCAGGATCCGGTCGGTGAAACCGATCAGGCGGGTGGAGCCCCCCTCGCCGATGCGCCAGGCCCATTCCTGGGGGGCGATGTAATAGGTGATCGGAACCGAGGGATAGCGGCGCTTGAGCCGCATGCCCAGGTTCACGTTGGCGCCCATGTAGTCGATCAGCACCACCCCGTCAGGGGGATCGGTGGCAAGCAGACGATCGAGGCGCGCCTGCAGCCGCAGCGTGGGCCATACCAGGGGCACCGCTTCCCACAGACCGATCGCCCCCATGGCGGTGGTGTCGGCCACCAGTTCGGCTCCGGCCGCCTCCATGCGGCGGCCCCCCAGCGCCATCACCTCGAGCGGCAGCGCCCGACGCCGCGCCTCACGGTGCAGCGCCTCGATCAGCAGGCCTCCCTGGAGGTCACCAGAGACCTCCCCCGTGCTCACCAGCAGCCGCACCATCAGCGCGCGGCGGGCAGGGGGCCGCGGCGTCCAGGGCCGATCGAGGCCTCGAGGAAGCGGCAGAGTTCGTCGGCGGCGCTCAGCAGGGGTTCGCGCCGCGCCTCGGCCAAGGCAGCCGCCAGAACCCGGTCGCTGCGGTAGATCAGGTTCCAGATCTCCTGCAGCTGGCGCAGCTGGGCGCCACCATCGCGCTCGGCCATGCCGCTGCGGCGCAGGCCGATCTTGTTCAGGCCCCGCACCCGGCCCGGATGACCTTCGATGGTCATGAACGGTGGCACGTCGCGGTCGATCCGGCTCATGCCCCCCACCATCGCCAGGGTGCCGATGTGCACGAACTGGTGGATGCCCAGGACGCCTCCGATCACCGCCCGGTCACCGATCACCACATGGCCCGCCACCGCCACTCCGTTGGCGATCACGATCCGATCGCCGAGCTGGCAGTTGTGGCCGAGATGGCTGTAGGCCATCAGCAGATTGCCATTGCCCAGCCGCGTCTGCTCGCCCTCGTGGGTGGCGCGGTTGATCGTGACGCACTCACGGATGGTGTTGTCATCGCCCAGCACCACTTCGGTGGGAGCGCCGTCGTACTTGAGATCCTGCGGTTCGAGGCCGATGCAGGCCCCCGGGAACACACGGTTGCCCCGGCCCATCCGCACCCGACCGTCTATCACGGCATGGGGACCGATGCGGCAGCCGTCGCCGAGCTCCACATCCGGCCCAATCACAGCGAAGGGTCCGATCTCAACACCGCTGCCGAGCCGCGCCCGCGGATCGACCACGGCCGTGGGATGCACCGAGGTGGCCATGGCTGCGCTGGACATCGGCTCAGTCCACCAGGGAGAACATCAGTTCGCCGGAACAGACCAGCTGCCCATCGACGGTGACCTCGCCCTTCACCTTGCCGAAGCGTTGGCGCTTCAGGCTCAGCAGATGGCAGGTGATGCGCAGCTGGTCGCCGGGCACCACCGGACGGCGGAAGCGCACGCCGTCGATACCGGCGAACACGAACAGGCCCTTGGGCAGCTCAGGCATCTGGGTGACGATCAGCCCGCCCACCTGGGCCATGGCCTCCACGATCAGCACTCCTGGCATCAGGGGCCGACCAGGGAAATGGCCCTGGAACTGTGGTTCATTGAAGGTGACGTTCTTGATCGCAACGGCCATCTCACCAGGCACGTACTGCACGACCCGGTCCACCAGGGCGAAGGGATAGCGATGGGGCAGCAGGCCAAGGATCTGTTCGCTCGCCAGGACCGCCGGCTCGACGGCGGGGGGTGCGGGGGCCGGTGGGGAGGTAGGGGAGGCGGTCAAGGGCTCAGAGGGACAGGACGGCAGGAGCGCTGGCGGCGGGGAGACGCTCGGCGAGACGAGCCGCCAGAGCGGTGTGCAGCCCATGGGAGCCGCGATAGGCGAACACCTGGGCGCAGGGAAGACCCACCAGGGCGAGGTCCCCCAGCAGGTCCAGAAGCTTATGGCGCACCGGTTCGTCGGCGAAGCGCAGCGGCGGGTTGAGCCAGCCGTCGCCGTCGCAGACCAGGGCGTTCTCCAGGGCCCCGCCGCGGATCAGGCCGGCGGCCCGCAGCTGCTCCACCTGGTCGCGGAAACCGAAGGTGCGGGCCGGGGCGATCTCGGCCACGAATCGCTCCGGGGTGAGCGTGAGCGAATACAGCTGGCGCCCGATGGCGAGGTGAGGGAACTCGATGGCGGCGGCCAACTGGGGCGCTGGCGCCGGCAGGGCCATCACGAAGCCCTCGCCCCGACGCTCGATCAGGGGCTGGTCGTCGCCCAGGCCGGGCAGCGTGCGGGGACCCAGGTCCGCCAGTCCAGCCTCTGCGATCGCCTCCACCCAGGGCTGGGCCGAACCATCCAGCAGCGGGATCTCGTCACCCTGCACCCACAGAACGGCGTGGCTTACGCCGGTGCCGGCGAGGGCCGCCAGCAAGTGTTCCACCGTGGCCAGCCGCCGCTCCCCCAACTGCAACGCTGTGCAAAGACGCGTATCCCTCACCTGATCGGGGGCCAGCCGCAGCGGGGGGCGGCTGGGATCGTCAAGGAAACCCACCCGGTAACCCGGCTGGTCGGAGGGGGCCAGTCGCACCAGGGATTGAGCACCGCTGTGCAGGCCCACACCCCGGCGCTCCACGGCGGCGGCAAGGGTCCAGGCCCGGCTGTAGTCGGAGGGCCAGATGCTCACTAGAACTTCCAGCCCACGCCGAGGTTGAAACGCCAGTCGCCGCTGAAATCACGGCTGGCCACCTCCAGACGCAGAGGCCCGACGGGGGTGGTGACGATCAGGCCGGTGCCCACCGAGAAGCCATCGCCGGGCTTGTTGAGCAGCTCACCGGGGTTGCCCGGCACATTCTTCTGGGAACCGAAGGTGGTGCCGCCGTCGAGGAAGAGCTCACCACTGACGATGCTGAACAGGGGGAAGCGGGATTCGATCGTGGCGTCTCCGAAGCTACGGCCCACGCCCAGGTCGCAGTCGTAAAAGCCGCGCACAGAGTTGCCGCCACCCACACAGAAAGCTTCGTAGGGAGGCAGCGAACCGATGTTGGTACCGGCCGCCACCTGGAAGGCGAGGGCCTGCTTGCAGTCGTCGGTTTCACCGGGTTTGGGCCGGCAACCCTTGTAGAACTTCAACCAGCGCACTGGGATGTAGTGGCTGAAGCTGCCGCGGAGCCGGTTGAACGTGGGGGAATCGGGCCCGACAGAGATGAACTGCTCGGTACCCAGACTGAGGAAATTGCCGCGGGTGGGATTGCGTGGGTCGTCGAGGGTGTTCATGGTGGCGGCAATCCGCAACCCGAGCAGCTGGTTGTTAGTAGCGCAGTTGTAGGCCAGGCAGATGATCGAATCGTTCGGGATCTCGCTGCCGTTGCTACTGAAGTTGTTGGTGGCAACGCCGTAGAGCTGGGAATCCCCAGAAAAGTCCATCGGCGTCACCTGCTGGGCACTCAGGCCCACCACCACGCTCCAGGGGGCTCGCTTGAAGGGATTGCCGCCATTCAGAGGACGAACGAACTGGATGTTGCCGCCGATACGCTGGATCACCACCGAGTTGCCGGTGTAGTCAAACCAGCTGAGGTTGTCGTCTCTGTTCTGAGCCTCCTCAACGGAGCCGAAACTCCGGTTCAGGGGATTGTCGTTGTTGTTGATGTTGTAGGCAACGCTGGTGCCCGGTGCTTCATAGAAATCCGACGCCGTATAGATGTTGCCGTTGTCCTGGCTCTGGAAGATCTGGGGAACATCACGGCTGATGAAGGCCTTGAAGCGGAAGGCGGTGCGGAAGGGATCGCCCTTGATCCAGGGGTCCGTGAAGGTGATGTCCGCCAGGCCGCCGAACTGGCCATAGGTGAAGCTGGTGGCCAGGTCCCAGGCACGGCCGAGCAGGTTGCTGTCCTGAACCTGCACCTGGCCGAACACACCCTGGCTCTGGCTGTAGCCCAGGCCACCGGAGAGGGAGCCTGTGGACTGCTCGACGATCCCGAGCACGATCGTCACCTTGCCCGGATCGGCAGGTTCAGGCCGCAGCGTGACCTTGACATCGCTGAACAGGCCGGTGCCGTAGAGACGCTTGAGGTCTTCTTCAAGGTTGCGGCGGTTGAAGATCTGGCCGGACTTGAGGGAGATCTCGCGGGTGATCACCCAGGAGCGCGTCTTGCCGCGGATCGGCTGGCCCTTGTCATTGGTGGCGGAGCCCTCCTTGTTCAGAAACTGCACCTCCACCCCCTCCACGGTGCCCTGACGCACCGACACCAGCACGTCGCCCTCCGGACTGACCCGGTTGGGACCGGTGACCCGGGCCAGGGAGTACCCCTGGTCGGCATACCACTTCTGCAGTTCCTGCAGACGGGTCTGCAGGGTGTTGAGATTGAGGGTGCGGCCGTAGTCACCGGCGAAGGTGTCCTGGACCACCTCCGGAGGAACCTTGGCGTCGGGCGGGTCGAGGCTGATCTTGGTGAGAACAGGATTGGGCACCACCTGCACCTTCAACCGGACACCCAGAGGCCCGTCAACGGGCTGGATGCGGACGTCGGAGAACCAGCCCGTGGCGTAGACGGCGGTGAGGTCGTTGCGCAGCTCGCTGCGGGTGGTCTCCCCGCCGGGAGTGACCTTCATGGCGGCGTAGGCCGCCAGTTCCAGTCGCTCCTTCTCGGGGTGGCCGTCGAGCCCCTCAACCACCACCTCGCTGATGCGCACGCGCGGCTCGTTGGCGGCCGGCGGTGGTGCCGCGGTCGAGCCTGGAGCTGGAGCACCCTCGGGGGAAGGGGTGGCGGGCGCCACCTGGGGGCCGCCGGGGGCGCTGAAGGGATCGGGGGCGTCACCGGTGGCAGGGGGTGTGGCCTCCGCCGCCGGCGGCTCGGCCGCGGGCGGCGCCGCCTCAGCGGCGGGTGCGGCGGACTCTGCCGGGGCTGGGGCCGATGCGGGCGTGGTCTCCACTGGGGCCGGCGAGGCCTGGGCGATCAGCCCGGGGAACGAGCCGGCCGCGCCCTCAAAAGCGGCGGTGTCCACGGCCGCGGCCTCAGGACGTTCGTCCAAGGCCTGCTCCACCGGTGGCGGTGGGGTCCCCGCCAGAACAGGGCGATCCACGGCCGTCGCCACGCCGGAGGCCCGAACGAACGCCCCCAACACCCGCAGCGCGGCCGCCGCCCCCCCGCGGGTGCGGGGGCGGGAGTTGGG
>JBKDPV010000003.1:0-17376 GCA_046342315.1 Cyanobacteriota bacterium | reverse complement strand
GCGGAGCCGCTGCCAGCCGGTAGGGGATGGGGCGAGGCCCCAAGTCTCCCTCGCGCGGCTGCGCGGCCAGCTGGGCATTCAGTGCTGAATCTGGCGGGTCTGCTTATCAGCTTTCCGATCCGTCAGCGCATGGCTTTGCTTTGCGTAGATCCATTGCCCTGCAGCCGCTCTGCCCGCTGCTTAGTGCATTTTTACTGGTAGAATAAGGGCTGCGCCAAAGGCCACGAGCCCATCGCCTGCGGCACCTGAATAAATCAGTAATCCTCGGACAACTTGCCCCGTTCGTTTGCTCTGTAGCCCATGAGCTTGTCCTCTGCTGCAGTAGCCCAGGCCGCTGCATTGCCGCTTTCCGGCCTCCTGCCGCCGCCGGCGTTGGCCCATCGCTCGGTCGTCATCGTCGCCGCTGGTGGCCGTGATCTCGTCTGGCCCCAGGAGCGCATCGCCTCCGCCCTGCTCCAGCGCAGCGGTGGCCGGCCTGTTCATCTGCTGCTGCATGGCGGGGCCCGTGGCGCTGATCAGGCCATCGGCCGTGCTGCCCATCAGCTGGGTTGGTCGGTCCAGTCCCTTACCGCCGAGTGGGGTCGCTATGGCCGCAGCGCCGGGCCGATCCGCAATCGCCGCCTCCTCGAGCAGGCCCTGGCGGAAGCTCAGGCCCACACCTCCCCGGCATTCAGTGCCTCGGTTCTGGTGATCGCCTTTCCCGGTGGCCCCGGCACGGCCTCGCTGGTTCAGGAGGCCCGCCGTTGCTCCTCCCGCTCACCGGTGCCGGTGGTGGTGATGGAAGTGCCGCCGCCGTTTTCGCCGGAGCCCCTCGCAGCTTGAGCGGCATACGCCGCCCCGATCTTGTTTTCACTCCTCTCCAGTTCCACCCATGTCCGTTCTCACCGCCCCCGCCGCTCCACTCTCCCCGGCTCTCTCCCAGTCCGCCGGCCCTGCTTGCACCCTGCAGCGCTCCGGCTCCCTCTGGCAGCTGGGCATCGAGGCCCAGGAGCTCACCACCACCATCGGCCAGCTGGCCGAACAACTGGAAGCCGACGACGACACCCGCGCCCAGGCCCTCGCCGAACTGGTGGCCGCCCTGCTTGCCGAGGAACACAACAAAACCGCCCTGGCCGCCAAAGCCGATGCCACCTGCTGGGTGATCGAGCACCTTCGCGGCCAGGCCGCCTACCGCCAGCAGCAGGCCAAGCGGCTCACCGAGCTGTCCCGCTCCGATGCCTCCCGGGCCGATGCCCTGGAGGACTCCCTCGTCCTGGTCCTCACCCGTCTCCAACCGAAAGCCACCCGCTTTTCCTTCCCCACTCACGAGCTCAGCAGCCGGAAGTCCCAGGCCGTCGAGATCGACGACGAAGAAGCCCTCGCTCGCCAGAGGCTGAGCTTCACCACCACCAGCCAGCCGGACAAGGCCGCCATCAAGGAAGCCCTCAAAGCAGGCGGTGAAATCATCGGCGCCCAACTCGTCTCCCGCCGCTCCTGGCGCATCCACTGAGGGGCCATAGGCCCCGCACAGATGGGGTTTCGGTGGTGTTGCCGGGGCCCCTTCTTCCTGATCCCATTTCGATCCTCTCCTCTTCTCGCTCCATCGCTTCCCATCGCCATGACCGTCGCCGCTCCTTCCTCCAACGGGGCCAGCACCACCAGCCGCCCCTCGGGTCCTCGACCCATCCAGAGGCCGACATCGGCCCTGGAACTGATCCGCACAGCTGATCGGACCGAGGGTGCTCCACCCGCAGCCAACGAATCCTCCGCGACTCCGCAAGCCCTCCCGGCACAGCCCTCCGGCTTCTCCCCCGAGCAACTCGCCGCCCTTGCAGCACCCCTCGATCGCGCCAACGTCCGCCAGCGGGAGCAAGGCCGCGGAAAGGTGGCATACCTGGAAGGGTGGCAAGTCATTGCAGAGGCAAACCGCATCTTTGGCTTTGACGGCTGGCAGCGCCAGACCATCGCCGTCCGCTGCGTTTCCCAGGCCGAGCGCGCGATCGGTAGAGAGCAGAAGCCCGGCTGGGGCGTCACCTACACCGCCCGCGTTCGCGTCACCGTCACTGCCGGGGGACGGCCTCCTTTGATCCGAGAGGGCAGCGGCGCCGGCCACGGCATCGATGTCGACCTGGGCCAGGCCCATGAATCGGCCCTCAAGGAGGCCGAGACGGACGCCATGAAGCGGGCAATGATGACCTTCGGGAATCCTTTTGGGCTCGCCCTCTACGACAAGGCGCAGCGGCAGGTCAGCACTGCAGGAGTCCAGGGAGGTGGGGCGTTACAACCAGCAGGGCAGCGGCCTCCGGCCAGCCGGCCGGCGCCTGGCGGTCCCGCTCCCATGACCACTGCCTCGGTCCAAGGCCGCACCCAGGCCACGGTCTCGACTCCATCGCCATCAGCTCCGACCGAGGCGAGCCTCGTGGCCCTTGATGCCGAGACGATCCAGCAACTTCACAACACCCTCAGGGCTCTCCCTCGGCCCCTACTGGAAAGCCTCACTAGGGCCTTCCGCAAGCGGTTCGAGGTGCCCGACACCGCAGTGACCATCGCCGATCGGATCAGCCAGAAGTGCCACCACGACTGGATCGAGGCGTTTCTGGTGTCGCACCGCGAGATGCGCTCAGCAGGGCAGCATCAGGGCAGCACCCAGTGAACCCCTGGCGTCAGACCGCCTACCCTGCTAGTACAGATGTACGCCTGCAGGAGTCGCCATGGTGCCGGTCCCCCTCTCTCGCCTGGAGCCCTCCCGCAAGGAGGAGATCGAGGAGTGGCCCTGGCTCGATCAGGACGTGCTCCGCTCCAGCCGCAGCCGTCAGGTCTGCATGACCTGCCACTTCTTCCGGCATCACCCCGGCCCTAACTGCATCCCGTTGCTCACCTGCCACCTGCACCAGGGCTTGATCGCCCACGGCGAGCACCTCACCCACCGCTGCAGCGGCTGGACAGAAGACCTGCACCGCCATCGGGGCTGGGCGCCGGAGGTGGCTTGACAGACAGGCAGGGTCCGCACGTCCAAACTGCGGATCTTCGTTCCGTCTCCCTGCCAGAGCATGCCCCCATGGCACCCCGTGTAGGCATGAACGAGCCAGCAGGAGGCCAGCCGACTGAGGTGCTGGCCGGCTCGATCGAGCGGGTCACCTTCCACAGCGCCGAGAGCGGCTTCTGCGTGCTGCGGATCAAGGCCCGTGGCCATCGCGATCTGGTCACGGTGGTGGGCCATGCCGCCGAGATCAGCGCCGGTGAATGGGTCACAGTGAGTGGCACCTGGGTGAACAGCCGGGAACACGGCCAGCAGTTCAAGGCTTCCTTCCTCAAGGCCTCAGCGCCCACCACGGCCGAGGGGATCGAGAAATACCTGGGCTCGGGGATGATCCGCGGAATCGGCCCGATCTACGCCAGCAAGCTGGTGGGCGCCTTCGGGGCGGAGGTGTTCGAGGTGATCGAGCAGGCCCCCGAGCGCCTGCGGGAGGTGCCGGGCATCGGCAAGGTGCGGGCCGGTCGCATCGCCCAGGCCTGGGCCGATCAGAAGGTGGTGCGCGAAATCATGGTGTTCCTGCACAGCCATGGCGTTGGCACAGCGCGGGCGGTGCGGATCTTCAAGACGTACGGCAACGACGCCGTGCAGGTGATGGCGGAGAACCCTTACCGGCTGGCCCGCGACATACGCGGCATCGGCTTCCGCACCGCCGATGCGATCGCCGCACGGCTCGGCATTGAAGCCACGGCCATGATCCGCCTGCGGGCCGGCGTCAATTACGCCCTGCTGGAGGCCAGCGGCGAGGGGCACTGCGGCCTGCCCACGGCCGAACTGCTCAAGCTGGCGGGTGAGCTGCTGGCGGTGGAACGCCCAGCTCCGTCACCACCGGCCGCACCCGAGCCAACGAAGGGTTCTGATCAAGCAGTAGAGCAAGGCGGCGCGGCAGCAAAGCCACCTCCCGATCGAGAAGCCCCCGCCAACCGGGTTCCTCTGGAGCCCGCCGTGATCCAGACAGCTCTGGACCTGGAACTAAGCGAGGGTTCGGTGGTGGCCGACAGCCTGGCTGGCGAGGGCGCGATCTTCCTTGCCCACCTGCACCGTGATGAGCGGCGCATTGCAGAAGCGCTGCAGGAGCTGGCGCAGGGGGCAGCCCCGTGGGGAGCAATCAACGCGGAGCGGGCCATTGCATGGGTGGAGCAACGCCTGGGCCTGGACCTGGCCACCAGCCAGAAGGCTGCGGTGGAGCAGGCGCTGGCCAGCAAGGTGCTGGTGATCACCGGCGGGCCCGGCGTGGGCACGACCACCTTGATCAATGCGATCCTGCGGATCCTGGCGGCCAAGAAGCTCCGGATCCAGCTCTGCGCCCCAACCGGCCGGGCCGCCAAACGCATGGCGGAGGCCACCGGGCTGGAGGCGAAAACCATCCATCGGCTGCTGGAGTTCGACCCCGCCGCCTACGGCTTCCGGCGCAACGCCGAACTGCCGCTGGAGTGCGACTTCCTGGTGGTGGACGAGACCTCGATGGTGGATGTGCCGCTGATGGCTTCCTTGCTGGCAGCCATCCCCCCCGAGGCCGCCCTGCTGCTGGTGGGCGATGTGGATCAGCTCCCCTCGGTGGGCCCGGGCCAGGTGCTGGCCGATGGGATCAACAGTGGAGCCCTGCCAGTGGCGCGGCTCACTGAGGTGTTCCGCCAGGCGGCCTCCAGCCGGATCATCACCACCGCCCACGCCATCAACGCCGGCACGATCCCTGATCTGCGCTCCCCACCCGAGGGCGAGAGCAGCGATGTCTATTTCCTGCCGGCCGAGACGCCCGAGCAGGCGGTGGCCCTGATCCTCAAGGTGGTGGGTGAGCGGATCCCCGCCCGATTCGGCTTTGATCCAATCGGCCAGGTGCAGGTGCTCTGCCCCATGGCCCGCGGTGGCTGTGGGTCGCGCTCGCTCAACATCGAGCTGCAGAAGCTGCTCAATCCCGATCCCGTTGAGCAGGTGGAGCGTTTCGGCTGGCGGTTTGCGCCGGGCGACAAGGTGATGCAGATCGCCAATGATTACGAGAAGGAGGTGTTCAACGGTGATGTCGGCACCATCGATGCCATCGATGCCGATAACAGTGAGCTGGGCGTGCTGTTCCCCACTAGTGAGGCCGGGGTTCAGGGCAGCCGGGTGGTGGTCTACGGCTGGGGGGAACTCGATCACCTGGTGCCGGCCTATGCCTGCACGATCCACAAGAGCCAAGGCAGCGAATATCCCGCCGTGGTGATCCCCCTGCTCACCCAGCACTACGCGATGCTGCAGCGCAATCTCGTCTACACCGGCCTCACCCGCGGCAAGCAGCTGGTGGTACTGGTGGGGCAAAAGAAAGCCCTGGCGATGGCCGTCAAGAACCACCTGGGCCGCAGGCGCTACACCAAGCTGGCGGAATGGCTGGCACCGCCGGAAGTCTCAACAGCCCCGGACTCCTTCTTGCCGGCATCGCTATGATCAACTCCTGCAAAGAGGTTGTCATGGTTGCTACGCCAAGACAGTTCGCAATTAGAGTTAGTCCATCATCCCAGGCCAATGACCATGCTCACCGGAACTGAACTGCTCGCCAAGGTCAAGGAACTCGGCGATGCCTCGAAATCTGATCTGGTTCGCTCCGCCGGCTATGTCAGCACCAAGAAGGACGGAACCGAGCGTCTGAACTTCACCGCCTTCTATGAGGCCCTTCTGGAAGCCAAAGGCATGAACTTCG
The DNA here is from genome assembly GCA_046342315.1 of Cyanobacteriota bacterium. GTDB lineage: Bacteria > Cyanobacteriota > Cyanobacteriia > PCC-6307 > Cyanobiaceae > Cyanobium. The sequence goes on along the minus strand of JBKDPV010000003.1, from coordinate 11,686 downwards.
GTGCCGGCAACAGTGGCGGCAAGGGGAAACCTGACCGCAGCCTGAGCTTCAACACCAAGATCCAGTTCAACGGCAACCTGATGGTCGGCAAGGCCTACACCGCCCAGCTGGGGCTGCAGCCCGGCGATGAGTTCGAGATCAAGCTGGGTCGCAAGCAAATCCAGCTCATCCCCCTGGGGGCTGCAGAAGACGAGTGAGGCCAGCGGCCGATCAGCTGAGGGGGCGCTGCTGCCCCAGGGCCAGCACCTCCAGCGCCTGGCCCTGTTGTTCCTGACGCAGCGCCTCCGGGGCCTCGATGCGGATGGCGCTGCCGTGGCTGAACAACCAGCGGCGCAGGGCGAAACCGCGGGCCAGGATCCAGGGGGGCAGGTCGATCTCCACCGGATGGGGATGGCTATCGCCGGCGGGATTGGCGGCCAGCACCCGACTCAGGCTGGGGTGAACCCACTCCCCACCAGGGCCGCTGGAGCCATTGCCCTCGTTATGCGGCCCAGACGGGCGCTCGAGACGGATGTGCTCCAGCGGTAGCGACAGCTGCCCCTCGCGGATCGATGCAAAAGCAGCGGCTTTGCAGGACAGGCGAAGGGTCTGCAGCTGGCGGCGCCGCTGCTCGCTGCTGGGCTGGCAGAGACCCTCCTGGGCGGTGAGGTCATCGCCCAGTTCGATGCCGCCGCAGTGATGCAGCAACCGCTGCAGCCTGGCGAGCGCGGTGTTGTGCTCGGATTCGTTGCGGCGCCCCCGCGGTTCGGCCTGCAGAAACACCAGCCGCTCCAGCCGTTCGCTCTGCAGCAGCCCATGGGGCCGGCCGATGGCGTCGTCCTCCCAGGCCAGGTGCCAGAGGCCGGCTGAAAAGACCAGCTGCAGGGGCCAGACGCGGATCTCCTCGCCGCGGCTATCGCCGTTGTGGAGTGTGCTCTGGCGCAGCAGGCGCACGCGGCGGTGCTCGAGGATCGCCGTCTCGATCCGCTCGGCTTCCCTTGGTTCGGCCAGGCTGCCCTGCTGCAAGCTCTCCACGCCGGGATGGGCGCCATCGAGATAGGCGCGCAACGGTGGCGTGCCCGTCACCTCGATGCCGCCCCAGCCGAGGCGCTGCTCCAGCTCATCGAGCAGATCCTGCGCCGTGGGATCCCCCAACCGCTCGGCCGCGTGCTGCACCACCCCATGGATCTCCACCAGCCGCGGCGCCGAGAGCAAGGCAGTGCCGAGGCAGTAACCATGGCGCGGGTTGTCGTGACGCAACCGGAAGCCGTAGGGGGTGAGGGTCTTCTCGATGTCCTTGCGCAAGGTCGCCAGCTCGCCGGGGCCATGGCCGCCAGGGATCTCAGAGAGCCGCTCCAACAGATGCCGTTGCATCGCCATCGCCCCCGGACCATCCGCCGGCCGATCAAAGGGCGTCTGCAAGAGATGGCGCAGCAGGGTCATCACCCGCACGAACACCGCGGCATCGGCCATCGGTGGGTGGCCGCCGTTGACGCCACCGGCCTTTGGCGTCTGTCCAGCTTCCAGTGGAATCAGCGGTATGGGGGTAATCGCTGTGGTGACCGGCGTGGCCAGGAAGAAGCCCTGGGCCTCCAGCCAGGCCAGATCGCGGCGAACCGCATCGGCATCGCCATAGCACTCGCCATGGAGTTTGCGCAGCAAGGCCGCAGCCCGCTCCGCGAGCTCTCCGCTGGGCAGGGGTGAGACGAGCGTTTCGAGCGCCTCTCTGCTGCCCTGGTCCGTCGTCGCCAGGTCGGGATGGTCGGCCAGGAGTTTGAGCAGAAAGAGCATCCGCTCCAGATCCAGCAGCCGGGAGTGGCCGTGCAGCAGCAGTTGGCGTTGGCGATTGCAGGCGGCGCTGATGCGGCGCTTGAGGCCGGAGAGCTCGCCGCGCAGGTAGGCGCCCAGGTCGCTCTGGTGGGTGGGCTGCACCGCCACCACCGAAGCAAAACCTTCCGCCCTCCCCGGCCCGAAGGCCTCATCCGCCAGCTTGGCGGCCATGCGGTGAATGACCGGAGTCGGAACGGGCCGCTCCCGTTTGGCGTTCCAGCGCAGGCACGTGCTCAGCGGTGTGAAGTGCCACCAGCCGATCCACTCCACAGGCCTGGGCAGCGCCAGTTTCTGGGTGATCGCCAGCCGCCAGGGCCGCTCGGCATGGGTGGCATCGACAATCACCGGCATGCCGGCCGCTACTGCACCGATCAGCCGCTCGTGGAGCCGCTGTTGGATCGACGGCCAGGGTCCCTGCACGGCGGCATCGCCGAACACTTCGGCGCGGATCGCGTCGGTGGAGAGCACCACCGCCGGTTGCCCCTCAGGCCCTGCAATCAAAGGGGCCAGGGCAGCGGCGGTGGTGCTCTTGCCGCTGGCGGGCGGACCGATCAGAAGGTGGCAGCGCAGGGGCTCCATGGCGCAAGGATGCGGCGCAGTGCGGAGGCCGGCAAGCATTCCTAACCAGCAAGGTGATCGGACCCAGTGGCAGCCTGGCCTCTGGGCTGGCTGGGTCATTCGCGGCAGCAAGGCTGGACAACCCTTCAAGGCGGGCAAGGCTGTTTGCCCACTTCCAGCGCTGTGCTGCCGTGCCCTTCCAGCTCTCTGGTGCCGTTGTGCCGCCCAGGCGGCGGCGGCGCAAGGTCTACAGACCGCCCGGGATGTTGCTCAACCTGCAGGTGCTCGACCTGATGGAGATCAGCGGTAGCCAGATCCGCGCCGCCGAGTCCCTGGCGATGCACCAGAGCACGGTGAGCCGCAGCTACCGGGAGCTGGCGGAACAGTTCCACCTGCAGCCAGCCCGCAGGCCTCACAAGGTGTGCCGTTGGGGAGTGAGCAGCAGCCTGCGCTTGCTGCGCCTGGCCTGCCGTGCCCATCGGCTGGAGGATGGCCGGCTGCGGCTGGCCAGCGATGCTCTGCACCAGCCACTGTTGGAGGGGGTGCCGGGGGTGCTGCAGGTGCCGCCCTGCTGCCATTCCGCCGCCGACTGGGCCGCCCTGGTGCGGCAGGGGGTGATCGATGGCGCGATCGTTTCCTCGCTCTGCCATTCCCAGCCGCTACCGGCGGGCCGACTGCCCGGCTGGGAGGGGGTGCGGGTGGTGCCGCTGGGGGCGCTGGAGCTGCAGCTGGTCTGCCACGCCAACTGGGCTGGGGAGTGGGATGAGACGGTGCTGCTGCCCAGCGCGGAGGTGATGCCCCTGCTGCATCAGCAGCTTGAGCCCGGCGTCTGCGGCCTGCTGGAGCGCTCCTCCCGCGCCTGGCAGGAGGCGCCGATCTGGCTTGAGCAGCTGCAGCTGCGGCCCGTCGCCTTACCGGTCTGCCCGGCCCTGGCGCCAAAGCAGTGGTGGCTGGAGCGGGGCCTGATGGCGGTGGCGGAGCAGCCGACCCTGCGCGAGCGGCTGTGGCTGCTGCTGCCGGATGACCTGGAGCTACCCCATGCCGCGCAGGCCACGCTGCGCTTGATCCGCAGGCGGGTGAACCGGGCGGTGGCACGTGGGGACGAGGCACTGCTGGAGGCGGGCAAGGCAGCAGGCCTGATGGAGCTGGTGGGGGATGGGGAGGCGGCGTGAATCGCCTGCCTGCCGGCTGCGTCGATGCAATCAGCCGGCCCTCAGCTCAGTCCCACATAAACCGGCTTGAACCACTGCATCCGCCGCCTCTGGCGCTTTTCGCCATGGAGGATGGTGTGCCAGTGGCCCCGACGCCAATGGGGTCGGCGCGAGGCGCTGCTGCTGCTTCCAGCAGTGGTTACCTCTGATGAAACCCTGGGGGTGCGATCGAGGCGGAAGTCCTTGCCGATCCATACCGGGCCTTGGGGTCTCACGGCGCCGGTGTCGACCGCACTGCCAGCCGAAAAACCCTTGCCGCTGGGCACCTTGGCCGCCGGGCCGGTGCTGAGCAGTTCCGGCTGGTAGAGCTCAACCAGCAGGGCGTTGATCGCCAGGCCCTCCATGCGCTGGTTGGTGCTCTGCACCGCCTGCTCATCCCACTGCCAGGCCGGGTGGCTCAGGTCCTCCACGGTGGGGTTGCGCTCGCCGATCTGCTGAAAGGAATGGCGGGTGAGGTAGCTGCTGCCATCGAGGGCAAGGCCGACGCAGCTGATGCCGCTGATCCGCTGGGCCTGGGACGGCAGCCAGTCGGCCATCGCCCGCAGGTCTGCCACGATCACCACCGGGATCGGCACCCCGTCTTCTGTGAACAGGGCGCCATCGGGAAGCATCAGCCGGAAGCAGGGCAGCACCTGCGGCAGCCCTTCATCGAGATGGGGTGAGGGGGTGCGGCGGAAGGCCTCCGCCAGCTCCGGCGCCAGGAAGCGGGGTGGTGCCTCCACGATCCGCGCCCAGCGGCAGGTGGTGGCGGCCCAGAAGCCGATCGGATCATTCATCTCATCCATCACCTGCAGGCCCGCCTCGATCAGGGCGGCATAGGCCAGATGATTGGCCCAGTGCTGGAAGCCCCGCGGCGAGCGGTAGCGGTGCTGCTCCTGCTGGATGTAGGGGTCCTGGCGGCGCAGCTCGGTGATCACCGTGCCGATCGGCGGCAGTGCGGCCTGGCTGGCGCGGATCGATTCGGGCGTCAGCCGGCTCATCAGCGCAGAACAGCGTGACCAATCCTCGCCGGATGGCGGATGCTGGGAGCACTGCCCAGGGAGAAGCACCAGCGTGTCTCAGTTCCACATCACCACCCAGGACGATCTGCCCGGGCCGGATGGGGATGAGCCCTATGTGCTGTTCGTGAATCAGACCGAGTACGGCAACGGCCGCTACCGCTTCGCGGGCCTGCGGCTACCTGCGCACCAACGTGCTCTCGGCCCGGCCCGACCTCAAGAAGTACACGGCCCTGCGGTTTCGCCAGGAGGTCAAGCGCCATGCCGATGCCGCCGGGCCGGGCGAGGACGTGGTGCTGGTGTTCATGGAGGCCCTAGGCCTGGAGCCACCGCTGACCCTGGTCTGCAGCGACTTTCATCTGGAGATGGAGGGCTACCCGATCGAGCAGGGGGCGGAGATCGAGATCCCGCTGCTGCCGCCCAGCTCCCGCGGGCCGGCCAAGGGTTTCGGCTGAAGGGCCTGGGGGCCGGCGCACCGCCGCCGATACCGTGGGGGCTCCACAGTTCCCCCTCGGCCCGGCGATGCCTGCCCATGCGCTCCTGCCGGCCGTGAACCGTCTGCTCCAGCAGGTGGAGGAGACCAGTGGGCTGCCGGTGGCGGTGGCGCAGCAGAGCGACCTGGAGAACCTCAGGGCTGATTTAAAGTCTGTCCCAAGACCCCTGGCTTCAGGTCCGAGCTTGCGGTGACCTCGGTGGGATCGCCTCTTTCCTCTGCTCGAAACACAAGCTCCCGCAACCGATCTCGATCTGATCAGCTTCCTGCGCGCCATCCCGGACACCCGGATGCGTCGTGGCATCCGCATCCCCGCCTGGTACCTGCTGTTGGTCGCGGTGCTCGGCATCCTCAGCGGTTGCCAGAGCCTTCGTGATTTTGAGCGGTTCGCCAACCGACACCACACGGCTCTGACCACCGCCCTTGGGATCGAACTGAAGCGGTCACCATCGGATACGGCGTTCCGGTACTTCTTCTTGCAAATGGATGTTGCGGCGCTCTGCGGGGCCATCCGTGATTGGACCATCGCCCAGATCCCAGACGGCGCAGAGGGTTTGGATCAACTCATCTGTGACGGTAAAGCCCTGCGCGGTTCGGCCGAACCCACTGCCGGCGGGGGATCGACGTTCATTTCCCAGGTGACGCTGTACTCAGCGGCGTTGGGTTTGGCGATCAGCCAGGCCTGCCATTCAACGGGCGAGAACCATGAGCGAGCTGTCCTCAAAAAGCTGCTGAGTGAGCTGGATCTGGAAGGCCTGCTGATCCAGGCGGATGCCTTGCACACCCAGAAACCGTTTTTCGACAGCTCAAGGAGCAGGGCGCCGACTTCCTGCTGACGGTCAAGGCCAACCAGCGGACCTTGCATCGCCAGATCCAACGACAATTCGAGGGGAAACGCCAAATCCCTTTTCAGGCAATGGATCATGAGGTCGGCCATGGCCGCGACATCACCTGGACGATGCAGGCGAAAGAGGCACCAGGGCACATCCGTGAAGAGTGGCTGGGCACGAGCTGGATCGTTGAGGTCGTCACCACGGGACAGCAAGACGGCAAACCCTTCAACGCCTGCCATCTGTTTCTCACGAGCATCAGGACGACCCCAGAAGCACTGCTGCAACTGGTGAAAGACCGCTGGAGCATCGAGGGGTGGCATTGGATCCGCGACACGCAACTCAAGGAGGATGCCCATCGCTACCGAGGCAATGGCGCTGGTGTGATGGGATGTCTCCGCTCTGGAATGCAGAGGGTGTCCCACGACATCACGGCGATGCTGGAGATGGCACGACGAAGGCCTGATCCATCGACGGGATAGCACTTTAAATCAGCCCTGGGGGAAAACCGGCCATCAGCTCCTCAATGCGCTCTTTGGCCTGTTGCCGGTTCACCTCGGTGAGATGGGCATAGCGGGCGGTTGTTTCCGGTTTCTGATGGCCCAGCACCACCTGGATTGAGCGCAAATCCACACCCAATTCCAAGAGATGGGTGGCGTAGGCATGGCGCAGACTGTGCACTGTCAAATGTTTGTGGATGCCACAGTCTTTCCGTGCCGCCTGGATCGCAGCCTGCACGCCGCCTCGATCCATCGGGCTGCTTGCCGTGCGAGCCGAGGCTTCATTGCCGCTCGCGTTGGGAAAGAGAAGGCGTGGGTGTCGATGGGTTCTCCAGAACCGGCGCAGATGCTGGAGTGTTGGATCCGGAAGTGGAACATAGCGATCTTTCCCTCCTTTACCCTGGCGCACATGAACACGCCGTTGGTTGGAATCAATGTCTCCAATCTCCATGCCAAGGCCTTCTCCAAGACGAAGACCCATGCTGTAGATCACAAAGAAAAAGACGCGGTAGCGAAGCCGATAGACGCCATTGATCAGTCGTTGCACTTCCTCTCGTGTTGGAACATCGGGCAAAGATCTGGCCTTTGGCGGATTGACAATCTCAAACCATTCCATCTTGCGGCCAAGGGACATGACGGTAGAAAAAAGATAAACCCCATAAATCCACCTTGACGCTGCTCCAGCTGTAGTTCTCCACCATCCAAGCAAAGTAAGTCTTCAACTGATCTGGTTCGAGACTGTCCGGGCAGCAATCGAAATAGCCTGCGATTCGCCTTAAGGCTCTGGCATAACCATCGATTGTCTTTTCACGTTTACCTTGCAACTTAAGGGCTTGCAGGTGCTTGGAATAGAGGACGTCAAAGCGCTCCTGTTCATGTTGATTCATGATGCAACTCCACAAAAGATGGAGAATGAAGGAAACTGCACACCTTGCGGAGTGCAGCTTTACTGTGGAACGCCAAGAGCCAGGGGTAGCGTGCACTCCATCACAAGCGCAATCGTCCAGACGCCATCAATTAGTAAGTCCTTGGCAAATATCGACGCGTGATCTATAATTGGGTTGAATCTGCCGCAGAGCGGCTTAGTCTAACAATCTGGATGAGTTAATGATTCATACAGGTCAGGGAAGTCAGTACACAGGAAGAGAATTTCAAAAACGTCTGGTTGACAAGGAAATCACATGTAGCATGTCTCGCAAAGGAGATTGCTGGGACAATGCTGTTGTTGAAAGCTTCTTTGCAACACTCAAAGATGAACTTGAGATCCTAGATGGTTTATACCGCGGTCCAGAGCAGCTATTACATGATCTCTGGATGTGGATAGAAGGATATTACAATAGGAAACGCCTCCATTCCTCCATCGGTTATTCCACTCCAGTTGCCTTTGAGAAACGTCAAGCAGAACGTGATAAAATAGCACTTATGGCGGCGTGAGACCTGTCCATAGAATTGGGGCAACCCCACCTTGCGGCCAGGTGATGGCGAGCGTTAGACAGACCGTGCTGATGGCTGCCAGCCTGAACTTCAGCAATAGAATCGGACGTCCAAGCGCCACAGAGCACCTTGGGAGACACTCCGCATTCTAGGGGTTGCTACCGGGACGGCACACTAGCAAGGCTCCTACAAATTATACGAAATGTTTATCATACAAGGCCGAAAAGAGCTGAGAGATTAATATCTCCATACTCCATTTTCGATGCAAAGCTCGTTGAAAAAGTGAGAGAAGGACCTTCGGGCAATTCTAAAAGTATCAAAAAGGTACGGGTAAAAACAAGTGCGGGTAAATTCCCTGCTGGAGATTGAGTCGAGAAAGGCAAGTCATTGTACTCCCTCCAAGCATTCGCTACATACCATCCTACCTGTTTTCCAAATTTATCCCAAGCTGTATGATCTACGTCCGGCTTTTCATTCGTTTTTTCCAAGATTCGGTTAGCATACGCTTCAATGTCAAGTCCAACTGGGTCTGACTTTCCTCCCACACTTTCCCAGATTCGCTTTTGAACGCTAAATCCAAACTTTTCTTCACTATAATTAAGCCAAAGTTGATTAATTCTGTTAAGGGTTTTACTAGGAAATGTTTGGCATAGCTCAGACCAATTTTTGTAGTTTTGCTGCACCATCACAACATAAAAAAGCCAAGCCGTTTCCTCGTCAGCTTTTTTCCATTCTTTTCGACTTAAATAATCCTCTAGCTGACTGTAAAGATCTTCTTCGAAGAGTTCATCTTTTCGTTTTCTCAATTCTAATTCTAAAGCGCTATTCGCTAACTCGTTGGATTGAGATTCCGGAATCTGATATTCTAACATTTCAGAGAATGCCTGTCTGAATCTTTCTGGATTTTCTTTATCAGCAAACAATAACCGGAAAATTTCCTGCCAGCGATCACTCGCCTCATTTAATTTCTGTAGCTCAAGTAACTTATTGCGAGCTTTCTTGTATAATAAGTAGACATCTGGTGCTTCTGGAAGTTGGATACGGGGAAATACGTTAGGCAAAATTCGAGAAACGCGATAGACTCTATTCTCTTCTTGGGATTCATGGCTGACTTCGAGCAGCCCAAGTTTTCGTCCTCGTAGTAATTGTTGTTGGTAAATAGGAAGAGACTCACAAACGACTTCTAAAGCCGTCATCGGAACGGGAATTTCATAGCTTAGGCAATGACTAATGACCTGTTGCAATGGCTCATCAACAAGTTGATATAATTCCTCCCAAATAACTTTATTTTTCCAATGTTCAGGACTTTGTTCTAATTCGTCTAATTTAGTCTCTGCATCTTGTTCACCTAGAACTTCATCATTAAGAAACTCCAGTAATCGAGGATTTCCATCGGCTAAATCCAATGCTCGTTCCCGTAAGTCTTCAGCAATTTTCTGGGAATTAAAATGCTCTAAACGACTAAGTTTTTTGCTCAATTCAGCTTCTCTTAAGGGTTCTAAACCTTGTTCATGGAAATGATACAATAACTCTGAATTAAAAATATAACGACAAGTGATAATGACTCGATGCTCTGTTCCCGTTCTTAGGATTGCCCAGATTAAAGACTCTAAAATGAGAGCAACTCCAGGCTTCAGAATAAAGCGACCCTCACTCGGTTCCAGATTCCATTCAAAATCATCAAAAATAAATAAGAATGGCTTTTCTCCTGATTCCGCTAATTGCATGAAAAGATATGCAAGTTTAACATTTAAACTTTCATCTTTATCCTCTAAATTAGTACAAATATCTCGTAATTTAGGCTTAATTAATTTGGTCGATAATTTTTTTGTCAGATTCGATTCATCAATTTGTCTCCACCAAAGAACCTTTTCATAATCTGGCAACCGATCCCAAAGCCGAGAGGCAATACTACTTTTTCCCAAGCCGCCCATACCATGAAGTAAAACCCCAACCTTTTCCTGATCCGTTTTTAAAGACCGTAAACAATTTTGTAACTGACGACGACGACCGACAAAATTTTCTCGACTAATTACTCTCAATCGATTTTCATCGTCCCTAAACTCCGAAGACATCGTAGGTTTGGGCAAATGCTTCCGTCCCCCTGTTCTCAACGGAGTCACTAAAGCCCCTGGTAAAATAGTTGACACATATAACCGTAACTTATGCCAATCTCTTGCCTGATGTTGAATTAGAACCTGATAAGTCGATGCCAGAGCTTCTAATACCGTTCCTCCGTGCGACAACTCTCCATACAGACAACGCGCCGCAACAGTTGCAACCTTATCGAGAACACTTTCCCCCCAGCCCAAAACAGCCGTTGCCCCTAAATATAATGCCTCTTCTGCCATCGAAGCAACGGCAGGATCAGACGAATAACCCGTCCGACAACCCGATAAAAAAATCAAAGGTGGGACAGAAGATTTCAGTGCGTTAATAATTGCCGAAGTATCGCTCTCCAATGGATTGCCATATTCATCTTCCGTCAAGAAATAAGGCTTTTGATGATAGCCTGCATGACCCGTTAAATGAAAAATATCAAAGTAGTTTCTCTCATACTCACGAACCAAATGGCCTAACTCCGTTAAACAGCCACTTTCCTCAACTTGTAAATGAATAGGAGACCGCTGGGTTACCGCCAGAATTTGACCTTCCTCTGCTTCGTAATCCAGTACAGGTTCAAAATCATCTAACGGCGAAGTCGCCATAAAAAGCAGATTTAAAGCCCGATTAGCAGGTTTATCTTCTTGAATTAAAGGCTGAGAATTTAGCTGAGTAATCCATCGAATCGGAACAACAGCAGGTGTTGTCTCAACTAAAAAACTTGTGCCATCGTGCAAAATTTCCCAGGGTAAATGAGCTAATCCTCCACTTGCTGATATGGCTAGAACAATTCTCTCACGTCGGTGTTGATTTAACGCCTGTGCTAAATAGCGATCATTACCATCTAGCCAGTTATAAAGAGCCTGACCCGTCTTGATATACTCCACTGGCTGGGAGGTATAGTAATCAGTCTCTGCGCGATTAATCAAATCAGTGATCTGGGCCAACGGCAACTGACGTGATTCGTATTGACTTGGATTATCCCAAAAATAGCGAAACTCAATATAGTTATTTCCAGAGGGCTTAAGATAAATGTGTAAGATTTTCATTAAATTCATCATTCTTCCATAAATTCCCTGATTTGTTCTACTGTTGAATTCTTGAGTAATAAACGACGGCCATCTGGAAAGATAATTATAACTTTCTCAATACGGTCAGCCATACAATTTTTTTTATACCAATCATAAATTGCTACTGCTCCAGCACCAATTGTGACAATCGAGGCGATCGTCGTTAACATTACTGCTTCTTTTTCTACTTCTTTCACGGATTTGTAAGTGCCTTCTAACTCCTCCGCGTCAAGAAGCTCTTCCGTCGCTGAGATGGCATCTTTGCCAGTAATTTCGATATTCATTGGTTCTCCTTAGATTTATTTTTTAGTATAACACATAGTATCTTACTCGTTCAGGGGGGTGTCTGTCAACTGGCCAGCTTCAGCTCAGCCCTTGACAAACGCCAGGAATGAGCTGAGATCTCAGGAAGAGACAGCCTGCGATGATGAGCCCACCTGCTGGTATCCCGTTCGCTGACTGGGAAGCAACACCAGCCCTGCTGCCTTGGCTCGGCAAAGACCCTGGGACGCTCAACCAGTTGAACACCTGCCTACACAGCTAGGAGTTTGTTGCCGATAGAGCAGCAGCCCGGCTGACACGGCGAACTCCACCCCTGAGCTGAACTGCTGCGGCTTTTTTCTTCTGGTGAGCATGCCCGTCGTCGTAGGGCTGAATCAGCCCTGGCTGCTCTGGCCAGG
>JBKDPV010000002.1:0-11085 GCA_046342315.1 Cyanobacteriota bacterium | reverse complement strand
CGGTGGCGGCCGAGGGCGCGGGAGCCATAGAGGATCGCCTGCTCCACGGCGGGATGGCCCGCGAGCACCTGCTGGATGGCTGCGATGGCCGCTGGCGGCAAACCGGTGCGGGCGAGGGCGGCGGCGGAGGGGGAGAGGCTCTCGCTGTTTCGGCGCTCAGGGCCGTGAACCGCTGGCGCAGTGCCGCGAAGGCGGCGATGTAGCGATCAATCACCTCCTCGGCGATCTGCCGGGCCTGCTCCAGGTTGTAGGTGTGGGACGACTGGTTGCGTGCCTTGATCATCGCCATCCAGGTGTCGCCATCAGCGATCAGCTCCGTTTGAAAGGCCAGGCGCGTGGCGTCTCGCGAGCCGGTGATGCCTTGAATGCCCTGATGCTGCAGCACCAGCAGGGCGCGTTGGACATTGTCGAAGCGCTGCCGCCAGCGGAGGTCGGTGTCGGGCATGGGGGGAGGTTAGGGAGTGCTTGGTCTGCCTGCGCCAGCGTTGCTTCTTGAAAAGCTTGCGGGTGATCCAGCCCCACGGGCTGCCCGGGCTTCCCCCTCCCGCCGCGGGCGCCAACTCCGGTGAAGCCAGCCCGCCTTCGCTACCCTCGCCCTACAGCAATCAGTCCATGGAGCGCCCCTACCTCCTCACATTGACCGTGGCGGCGGGCGGCGACACCTCTGAAGCCGATCCAGCTGGTTTCCCCCCGGTGCAGCTCGATCCAGCCGAGCTCGACGACCTGGTGGCCGGCCTGGTGGCGGATCTGAACACGATCGACGCGGTGAATGCCGCCCTGGCCAGCGCCGAGCCGTGCGAGCCGGGCAGCAAGGCGCTGGGGGCGTTGCTCCTGGGGGCGCTGACCGCGGAGGTGAATGGCGCCAACGCGCGCAAGCTGGTGGGCTACCTGCGCCAGCGTCTGCTGCAGACGCCCCGGCCGGTTCGCGTCAAGCTCAGCCGCAAAGACGCCACAGGCGCCGAGGTGGCGGTGGAGCTGGAGGGCACGGCGGCCGACCAGGAGGCCCTGAACGCCCTGCTCAGCCGCGTCGAAGCCTGCGTGACGCGGCTGAGCTGAGGGGAGATGGCAGGTCGCCACGCCCTGTTGATCGGCATCGGCAGCTACGGGGAGGGGCTGGCCGCGATCCCCAGCGCCCGCGCGGATGTGGAGGCCCTGGCGGAGGTGCTGCTTGATCCGGCCCTGGGCGGCCTCCAGCCCCAACATCTGCGCCGGTTGCTCGATCCGAGCCGCACGGCCCTGGCCAGCGCGATCGAAAGCTTCTACGCCGACAAACAGGCCGATGATCTGCTGCTGCTCTACTTCTCCGGCCATGGCTTCCGCGACGACGACCGCCAGCTGCTGCTGAGCTCGGCCGAGAGCGGCAAGACCCAACGGGAGGGCCGGGTCCAGGTGCCCCGCGCCACCACGTTGACGGCGGCGGAGGTGCGGGGCTTCATGGAGCGCAGCCGCGCCAAGCGGCAGGTGCTGATCCTTGATTGCTGCTTCAGCGGCGCCTTTGCCGAGGGGCTGCTGGCCAAAGATGAGGGCCTGCTGGAGCTGGAGGCCCTGGGCGGTGAAGGCCGGGCGATCCTCACCTCCTCGGCGGCGATCGAAACCTCCCGCGCGCCGGAGGATGGCGAGGGGCTGTCGGTGTACACGCGGTTTTTGGTGGAGGGCATCCGCACCGGCGCGGCGGATCGTCGCCAGCAGGGCTGGCTGGATGCGGAGGATTTGCACCTCTACACCCAAAGCCGGGTGAAGGAGTTGGCCCCGTCGATGACGCCGCAATTCTTCCCCACCCGCCAGGGCCACAGCATCCGCATTTGCAACGTGCGGCTGGTGGCGGATGTGGCCTATCGGCAGAAAGTGCAGGAGCTGGCGGAGAAACGCGGCGGCGTGATCTCGGCGGCGGGCCGCGAGCTGTTGGCTGTGCTGCAGGCGCAGCTGGGTTTGACGGCGGCGGAGGTGGAGCGGCTGGAGGCGGAGGTGTTACAACCCTTTCGGGAATACGAGAACAAGCTCCAGCGCTATCGCGCCGCTGTAGCCGCAACCCTGGCCGCGGCGGGCCCGCCAGGGCGGCTCAGCGCACTGGATCAGGAGGAGTTGGGCGAGCTGGAGCAACGGTTGAAACTTCGGCCTGGGGATGTGGCGGCCCTCTGGCAGGAGCTGGGTGTTGATTCGACGCCACCGGCCCCCATGGACGAGCCCAGCGCGACGGCCGCCATGGCCGCTGAAGCCGCTAAGGCCGAATCGCCGCCGTCGCGCCGACCCGCAGCCTCAACCTCAACTTCAACCTCAGTCCATGCCGCCCCGCCCCCGTCTTCGATTCAGATCTCCACCCAGCGCGGCTGGCTGGTGCGCAAAGGCTGGTTGAACCGCTGGGCGGTGGAAACAGAGCCGATCACGGTGCCGGGCTACCGGGAGGAGCTGGCGGATGGGGTGGCGCTCACCATGATCCAGATCCCGGCTGGCAGCTTCGAGATGGGTTCCCCGGCCAACGAAGCTGAGCGCTTTGACTCCGAAAGCCCCCAGCACTCGGTGCGCCTGAGCGGCTTCCACCTGGGGCAGACCCCGGTGACTCAGGCCCAGTGGCGTGTGGTGGCGGGCTGGCCGAAGCTGAAGCTGGATCTGAAACCTGATCCAGCCAAGTTCAAAGGCGCCAACCGACCGGTGGAGCGGGTGAGCTGGCATGAGGCCGTGGAATATTGCCAGCGCTTGAGCCAGCGCACTGGTCGCCGCTACAGCCTTCCCAGCGAAGCGCAATGGGAATACGCCTGCCGGGCCGGCACCACCACGCCCTTTGCCTTCGGCGAAACGATCACGTCAGAGCTGGCCAATTACGACGCGACTAGCACCTATGCCAATGGTCCCAAGGGTGAAAAGCGAGGGCAGACGACCCCGGTGGAAACATTTCCCGCAAACGCCTGGGGCCTGCAGGATATGCACGGCAATGTGTGGGAATGGTGCCTGGATCACTGGCATGACAGTTATGAGGGTGCTCCCCTGGATGGCTCCGCCTGGGTGAGTGGCGGCGACCAAAATGGGAGGCGGCTGCGCGGCGGCTCCTGGAACAACAGCCCCGGGTTCTGCCGCTCGGCTCGCCGCAGCCGCGCCCAGCCAGGCAATGCCAGCATCAACGTCGGGTTCCGTGTGGTCTGCCTCCCCCAGGACCCTTCCCTTAACCCTTAATCCATCAATCCCTCAACACTGGCTGTTTCTTAACCCTGGCTGTTGGATTGCGGCTGCGGGCTATTTCCCCCCGGCGCCTGCGGCGCCTCGAGTTTTTTTGTTCTTTTCATCGGAAATAGCTCACACACAAGGTTCATGGGCGTCGAGCAGCGGCCCCACCAGTCCTATGCCGCCGCCTTCCTCCATGGCCAGCCGCCGCCCCTGCATCAGCTCCAGGAAGATCCGCGATCGCTCCCGATTCCGTTTCGTCTACAGCCGATCGATGACGTTCTCGATTTGCCTCGGTCACGCTTCGCTCCGTTCGATATCGCTCTTCAGCTGTTTCATTCGCAGTTCATGCTGAACCTGCGCTGCTCGTCGTTAAGCAGCCGTCGCTCGTAGCCTGGATCGCAACGCCAATTCAGCAACTGCCTCATGCTTGGGGAGTGGGAAACGTTGGCCGGCGATGGAGAGTGTCCCAGTGCAGCAGCTCAGCGAGGCGCGTCTCAAGGCCGATGCTCAGGGGGTCACCACGCCAGCCCCCATGGATCCACTACAGTCTGACCACATGGTCATCAGCCCGCCCATGGGAATTCGATCGGTGCCTGTCGTTGAAGCCAAAGCCCGCTTCTCGGCTCTCCTGGCGGAGGTGGAGGCGGGCATGGAGGTGCGCATCACCCGCAGGGGGCGCACGGTGGCTCGGCTGGTACCCGAGCCGGTGATCCATGCCGTCAGTCTCTTCGAACCCTTCTGGGCCGATCCGCCGCCCGATCTGGTTGTTCCTGACGACTCCCCTCCCGAATCCGCACCGGATCTGGGTTGAGCTGCCGTGGCCTTCCTGCTGGATACCAACATCCTCGTGGCGGCGATCAAGGGTCATCCTGCGGTGGTGGAGGCTCTGCGATCCTTGACTCCCTCCGATCTGCTCCTGTCCTCGGTGGTGCTGGGCGAATTGGAGACGGGCGTGATCAAAAGCGCCTGGCCAGAGCGGAACCGCCTGCAGCTCCTCGCCTTGGTGGACCACCTCGAACTGGTGCCGGTCGATCGGGCCGTGGCCCTGGCCTACGCACAGATCCGCGCCAGTCTTGAGCGCCAAGGCACGCCGATCGGTGCCAACGATCTCTGGATCGCCGCCCAGGCGCAAGCGCTGAACGCTGTCTTGGTGACGGACAACACGCGGGAGTTCGGCTGGGTGGAAGGCCTTGCGCTGGTCAACTGGCTCCGCTGATCAACTGGCTCCGCTGATCCCCATCCCGAACAGCCGGGCCGCCGCTCGAGCGAACTTCTTTTCTGACAGTGGGTGGCTGGCAGATGGCCTGGCGGTGACGATGTTGGCGGTCGATGCCCTGCCCAGGCTCGAGCGCTGCGGCCAGGATCAAGCCAGAAGCTGCAGCAACAACGAATCCAGCGGCTCGATCAGGGGGTTGACCACGCGCACTCCGCGCCAGCTGAAGCCGGGGAGGAGGTCTTCCGTGAGCAGCAGACGGGCACCCCCCTCCGCCGCCACGTTGAGCACCAGGGCATCCCAGCTGGCCAGCTGATGGGCCACGCAGAGATCCATGGCGCCACGCCAGGCAGCCGGGGTTGACTCCAGCACCGCGAAGGCATCCAGCCAGTTCAGTACCGCCTCCTGGGCCTGCAGGGCTGTTCGGCCGGCCTTGCCGGTGAGCACCCGGAACAACTCACCGAGGCATTGCAGCGGGATCACCAGATCAGCCTCGCGGAGCTGATCCAGCAGCTGGCGGGTGCGGCTCACGCGAGCTGCATCCCCGAAGCCTTCCGCATAGACCAGCAGTTTGGTGTCGAGCGCGGCGCGCATCAGTCGTAAAGCTCATCGCGCCGCCAGTCGCGGGGGATGCCGGTCGCGGGCTGCGTCGCCAAGCGGGCCAGCAGAGCGCGACGCGCGGTTGCCTCGGCGTTTCTGGCCTGGTCGGCCGGCGCGATGGTGGCGACAGGGCGGCCATGGGAGAGCACGGTGAAGCGCTGCCCCTGGGCGACCCGTCGCAGCAGGCTGGAAAACGAGCGGTTGGCCTGCGAGGCGCTGATGCTGGTGTCCAAAACCGCAAAAGTAGTGAATCTCACTAACTTTGGCCTGACCCGCGGATCCAGCAACAGCCGTGCCGGTCGGCTCCCCGCCGATGCCCTGCCCCGCCGGGAGCGCTGTGGCCCGGATCCGGGTGGAGGCGGGGGCTAACCTCTCCCCGTTTTCTCCCTGTCCCTACCCATGGCGAAGCGTTCCCTGGCCAGTCTCGGCGAGAGCGACCTGCGCGGCAAGCGCGTGCTGGTGAGGGTCGACTTCAACGTTCCCCAGGACGACAGCGGCGCCATCACCGATGACACCCGCATCCGCGCCGCCCTGCCCACGATCGGTTTCCTGCGCGATCTCGGCTCCAAGGTGATCCTGGCCGCCCACTTCGGCCGCCCCAAGGGCCAGGTGAACGAGGGCATGCGCCTCACCCAGGTGGCCGCCCGCCTCAGCGACCTGCTGGGCGTGCCGGTGGAGAAGACGGAAAGCTGCATCGGCCCCGACGCCGAGGCCAAGGTGGCGGCGCTCTCCGAGGGTGGCGTGGTGCTGCTGGAGAACGTGCGCTTCTTCGCCGAAGAGGAGAAGAACGAGGCCGAGTTCGCCAAGAAGCTCGCCTCCCTGGCTGAGGTGTACGTGAACGACGCCTTCGGCGCCGCCCACCGCGCCCATGCCTCCACCGAAGGTGTCACGAAGTTCCTCAGCCCGAGCGTGGCCGGCCACCTGATGGAGAAGGAGCTGGCCTACCTGCAGGGCGCCATCGATGACCCCAAGCGCCCGCTGGCGGCGATCGTGGGCGGCTCCAAGGTGAGCAGCAAGATCGGCGTGCTCGAGGCCCTGATCGACAAGTGCGACAAGATCCTGATCGGCGGCGGCATGATCTTCACCTTCTACAAGGCGCGCGGCCTCTCGGTGGGCAAGAGCTTGGTGGAGGAAGACAAGCTGGAGCTGGCGAAGGAGCTGGAGGCCAAGGCGGCCGCCAAGGGCGTGCAGTTCCTGCTGCCCACCGATGTGGTGCTGGCCGACAACTTCGCCCCTGATGCCAACAGCCAGATCGCCAAGGTGGAGGCCATCCCCGACGGCTGGATGGGCCTCGACATCGGCCCGGATTCAGTGAAGGTGTTCCAGGAGGCCCTGGCCGACTGCCAGACCGTGATCTGGAACGGACCGATGGGCGTGTTCGAGTTCGACAAGTTCGCCGCCGGCACCAACGGCATCGCCCACACCCTGGCTGAGCTGAGCGCCAAGGGCACGATCACGATCATCGGTGGCGGTGACTCGGTGGCGGCCGTGGAGAAGGTGGGCGTGGCCGAGAAGATGAGCCACATCTCCACCGGCGGTGGCGCCAGCCTCGAACTGCTCGAAGGCAAGGTGCTGCCCGGCGTGGCCGCCCTCGACGAAGCGTGAGCTAGGCCCCCCGGGCCCCTCGCGGGGCGATCGGACGAGGCCCGCCCAGGCTTGCGGTCAGATCGTCCCGCTTCCTCCGTCCTGGCCAGCGCCCCAGTTGCCGCGGTTCTTGCGGGTCTTCCATTCGGGGGCCTGCAGGCCGTTGCGCTGGTAGAGCGTGCGCATGGCGCCGAAGAACTCCTGGCGCTGGCGCATCATGGCGCCGCGCTCCTCGCGCATGCAACGGCTGAGGGCGTCGGTGTTGGCGGCGCCGGTGATGCAACGCTCGCCCCGCTGAAGAATGGCGATCCGGGCACGGTGGTCCTGGACGGCCAGGTTGCGGCGCTCGGGGAAGATCTTCGCGGCCTGTTCCGGCGTGAGGCTGGACCGGCCTGAGCCGGCACCGCTCTCCGGTCCAGCGAAAGCAGGGGCAGCGGCGGACCAGGTGCCGAGAAGCAAGGCGCAAGCGGCCAGGCGATGGGCCGGGCGGGCGAGACGGGCAGAAGTGGAGGGAACAGGCATCGGGAAGATCGCCTTGAGCGGCCATGGCAGGAACTCCTCCATGGTGAGGAGAGGATCCGACAGGATTCCGACCGGAAACCCGCAGCCTGTGACCGGATGTGTCTAGGGCGGCAGGCCACGCCCCTCGAGGATCACCACGAACCCTTCGCCGGGCCCATCGGAGCCGGCACGCAGCTGGCCGCCATGCTCCCGCGCCACCCGCTCGGCGATGGCCAGTCCAAGCCCGCAGTGTCCCTGGCCGCCGCGGGCCCGGTCGAGTCGCTGAAACGGCTCCAGGGCCTGGGTCCACTGATCCGCGGGGATGCCTTCACCCGCATCCCGGAGGCGGATCGTGAAACCGTCGGGGCCTGGGCCGGGCCGGAGCGACAACTGCAGCGGCGGACGGCCATGCTCAAGGGCATTGTCGATCAGGTTGGCGATCGCCCGGCCGAGGGCCACGGGCCGCACCCGCCGCTCCAGCGGCACGGTGTCGAGAGCGAGGGTGCGGGCGTCGGCCACCGCCGCCAGCTCCGCCAGGAGGTCATCGAGCGGCACCACAACGGCGGGCTCATCGCCGCCGGCACCGGCGAACAGCAGGAACTGGCCGGTGATCCGCTCCAGGGCCGCCAGATCGGCTTCGCTGCGGGCCGTGGTCCCACCATCGCCGCCCTCGCCGCCGCCCGTCTCCGCCAGCCGCAGCCGCAGACGGGTGAGCGGGGCCCGGAGATCGTGGGCGATGCCGGCCAGCATCGTGCGGCGCTCGCGGCTGGCCGCCTCCAGCCGTTCGAGCATGGCGTTGAAGCGCAGGCTGAGCCGGCGCACCGATCCGGTGCCCAGTAGCGGCACCGCCGCCGGCCGTTCCTCCAGCCCCACGCCCCCCAGGGCCTCCTCCAGTTGCCGCAGAGGGCGCTGCACCTCGAGGCTGAGGAACAGGAGCACGGCCGCGAGCCCACCCGTGCCCAGCGCAAGCCCCAGCTGGAGCGGATCGGGCGGCCAGCCGCGCAGGGGCGGCAGCGGCGCGAACAGCCACACCTGCTCCAGCGACGACTCCATCGCCACCCACACGCCCCTGGGCCCGCGGGTGGCGGGTCTGAGCTCGGGGCAGCGCCCCAGGCGGCGGCAGAGCTGGCGGCGCAGGGCCTCGCTCTGGGCCGCCAGCTCGCCGTCGATGGCCCGCAGCGGACCATTGCCCTGGCGTTCGGGATCAGCACCCACCGCCAGGCGCAGCCCGGCCACCTCCGCGAGGCCCTCGGGGCTGAAGCGCTCCAGCGCCACCTCCCCCAGCACGAGGGAGGCACTGAGCTGGGAGCCCAGGGCCTCCTCACGGGCCTGGACCAGGCGACGACCCAGCAACAGCTGGAGCAGCAGCAGAGCCAGACCGGCAGCCACCAGGGCGGCGGCGCCGTAACGGAGGGCCAGGGGAAAGGACCGGCGCCGGTGACCGCCGGGTTCAGCTGCGTCGCGGCCGGCCATCGGGAACGAACACGTAGCCATACCCCCACACCGTCTGCACGTAGCGGGGGCGGCCGGGATCGGGCTCGATCAAGCGCCGCAGCCGCGAGACCTGCACGTCCATGCTGCGGCTGTCGGTGTCGCTGCCGGGCCCCCGGGCCAGTTCGACCAGCCGCTCGCGCGAGAGGGGGCGGTGGGGATGCTCCACGAACGACGCCAGCAGGGCGAACTCGCCGCTGGTGATCGTCACGGGTTGACCATCGCGCACCAGAGTGCGGGCCGCCGGATCGAACCGGCAGTCGCCGAACACCACGGGCTCGGCCTCCGCCCGCGGCGCACCGCCGCCCGGTGCCGCGGCCCGACGGCGCAGCACCGCCTGGACGCGGGCGGTGAGCTCCCGCGGCAGGACCGGCTTGGCGAGGTAATCGTCGGCACCCTGCTCCAGGCCGATGATCCGGTCGACGGCGTCACCCCGGGCCGTGAGCATCACCACGGGCAGATCATCGCCGCGATCGCGCAGGCGACGCAGCAGGGTGAGGCCGTCATCCCCCGGCAGCATCAGATCGAGCACCAGCAGATCCGGACGCTCGCCCCCCAGGGCACCGTCGAGGCGGGCCTGGAGCTGGGCGCCATCGGCCAGGGTGCGCACCTGATAGCCCTGTTCCCCCAGGTAGGTGGCGAGCATGCTGCGCAGGTCGGGGTCGTCGTCGACCACCCAGAGGCGGGGGGGACGGTCCATGGGCGGGTGCCCTCAGGGCGTCAGGGCTGCGCGGTCGGCCACCACCCGCACCCGCTTGGTGGCGGTGACGATGCCGCGGGGATGGACCAGCAGCACGGCCCAGGTCTGGGCACCGGGGCTGAGGGGTGCCTGCACCCGCTTGAACAGACCGCCGCCGCCGAGGGCACCGAGTTCCATGCTCGGGCTCTCCATCGCGGCCACCTGAGCGGGGCTGACCGCGACCAGACCCCCGGCGGCCAGAGCCCCGTCGAGGGGGTCGTCGAAGATCACGTCGACGTCGTAGCGCTGACCGGTGAGCACGGTGTCGGGGATCTGCACGCTCACCGGCGGCGACTGTTCGCCGCTGCGCAGCAGCGACTGTTCACGCAGCACGGTCTGGGCGTTGATGTGGCGGCCGTCGCTGCGCAGGCTGAGGCGCTGTTCGGCATCGAGGCGGTAGGTGGCGGCACCCTGGCGGCGGGTGCCGCCGGCCCGCAGGATCACGGTGGGCTGGCCGTCACGGGTGGGGGCGCCGGCCGAGACCGTCCAGCGCAGATCGGGGAACTGGCTGCGCAGGGAGCGGTGACGGGCCTGGATCTCGGCCGGATCGAGGCCGGGACCGGCCTGGAGCAGGGCGGCCAGCGGGGCGTCGTCGGGGTTGTTGAGGGCCGCTTCCAGCGCCAGCAGCGGCGCGGATCCCGCCGCCACCACAGGGCTTGCCGCGCGCGCCGGGGCCAGCGGCGCCAGCCCCGCTCCCACCGTCAGCACAGCCAGCAGGGCGGGAACGAGGGGACGGGGTGGGCGCATCGTGGCGGCCGGGGGGGCCTGGATTCGGCTTTTAAGTTAGGCGCGACCTCCCCCCGCCACCATGCCGACCCTGCTGATCGCCGCCAGCGGCACGGGTGGCCACCTGTTCCCCGCCCTGGCGGTGGCCGAGGCCCTGCCCAGCGACTGGAGCGTGCTGTGGCTCGGCGTGCCCGACCGGCTGGAGCGGGAGCTGGTTCCGGGGCGCTATCCGCTGCACACGGTGAAGGCCGGTGGTCTGCAGGGCCGGGGCCTGCGCAAGCTCGGGAACCTGCTGCAGCTGATCCTGGCCACCCGGCCCACCCGCCAGCTGATCCGCCGCAACGGGGTGACGGCGGTGTTCAGCAGCGGTGGCTACATCGCCGCTCCGGCGATCCTGGCGGCCCGCTGGTGCGGCGTGCCGGTGGTGCTGCACGAGAGCAATGCCATCCCCGGCAAGGTGACGCGGCTGCTGGGACGATTGTGCACGCGGGTGGCTGTGGGCCTGCCGCAGGCGGCCGAGCGGTTGCCCCGCTGCCATCCGCTGGTGACCGGCACACCGGTGCGCGAAGCGTTTCTGCGCCCGGCGGGCCTGCCGGCGTGGGTGCCGGCGGGTGAAGGGCCCCTGGTGCTGGTGATGGGGGGCAGCCAGGGCGCCCTGCGGCTGAACCGCATGGTGCGCCCGCTGATCCCGAAGCTGGCCGCCGCTGGCTGCCGGGTGGTGCACCTCACCGGCAGCAACGATCCGGAGGCGGGCGGCTTCCAGCTGCCGGGGGTTGTGGAGCGGCCCTTCAGCGATGAGATGCCGGGGCTGCTGCAGCACGCCGATCTGGCCATCAGCCGGGCGGGGGCCGGCAGCCTGTCGGAACTGGCGGTGAGCGGTACGCCCACGATTCTGGTGCCCTTCCCCCAGGCCGCCGACCGCCACCAGGACGCCAATGCGGCGGCGGCCCCCCCCGAGGGCGCCGGCGCGTTGCTGGGGGAGCACCAACCCGGGGCGCCGCCCCCGGCGGCGGCGGGGGGGGGGGGGGGGGGGCCCGGCCCGCGGGGCCCGGCGCGCGCGGCCGCGCCGCGG
>JBKDPV010000001.1:0-10894 GCA_046342315.1 Cyanobacteriota bacterium | reverse complement strand
CCCCCACAGAGCGGCGCAGCGACTGTGGGCCTGCCGACCCGAGATTTGAGCCTCACCCGCGAGGCTCGGCTGGTGGAGAAGACCACCGAGATCTTCCGCAACATGCTGTATGCGGAGATCGACCATCCCAACGACGACCCGTTGGCTGATGTGGAAGCGGTGGTGCTCGATGAGTGCCACTACATGAACGACAGCCAGCGCGGCACCGTCTGGGAGGAGTCGATCATCCACTGCCCGTCCTCCATCCAGCTGGTGGCCCTCTCGGCCACGGTGGCCAATGCCGGGCAGCTCACCGACTGGATTGCGCGGGTGCACGGCCCCACCCAGCTCGTGCACAGCGACTTCCGGCCGGTGCCGCTGGCCTTCAGCTTCTGCAGCGCCAAGGGGTTGCACCCCCTGCTCAACGACGAGGGCACGGGCCTGCATCCGAACTGCAAGGTCTGGCGCCCTCCCAAGACCACCCACCGCAAGGGTCCGAAGACGCCCCGGCCGCCCCAGCCCGAGGCGGCGCCGCTGCCGTTCGTGGTGGCCCAGATGGCCGAGCGCGACATGCTGCCCGCCATCTACTTCATCTTCAGCCGCCGCGGCTGCGACAAGGGCGTCCGCGACCTCGGCAAGGTCTGCCTGGTGCAGCCCCATGAGCAGGAGCGGATCCGCGCCCGCCTCGATGCCTTCGTGGCGGCCACGCCGGAGGCGGTGCGCGAAGGCGGCCACGCCGAGGCCCTCACCCGCGGCATCGCCGCCCACCATGCCGGCGTGCTGCCCGCCTGGAAGGAGCTGATCGAGGAGCTGTTCCAGCAGGGCCTGATCAAGGTTGTGTTCGCCACCGAACCCCTGGCGGCCGGCATCAACATGCCCGCCCGCACCACCGTGATCTCGGCGCTCTCCAAGCGCACCGAGCGGGGCCATCGCCCGCTGATGGGCAGCGAGTTCCTGCAGATGGCCGGCCGCGCCGGCCGCCGCGGGCTCGACTCCCAGGGCTATGTGGTCACGGTGCAGAGCCGCTTCGAGGGCGTGCGCGAAGCCGGCGCCCTTGCCACCAGCCCCGCCGATCCGCTGGTGAGCCAGTTCACCCCCAGCTACGGCATGGTGCTCAACCTGCTGCAGCGCTACGACCTCGCCAAGGCGAAGGAGCTGGTGGAACGCAGCTTCGGCCGCTATCTCGCCACCCTCGATCTCGCCGAGGACGAGGCCCGCATCGCCGACCTGCTCGCCCAGCTCGATGCCCTCGAGAGCCGCGGCGGTGAAGTCCCCTGGGACGACTTCGAAGACTATGAAAAGCGCCGCGGTGCCCTGCGCGAAGAGCGCCGCCTGCTGCGCATCCTGCAGCAGCAGGCCGAGGAGACCCTCGCCCACGAACTCACCCTGGCGCTCCAGTTCTCCAGCGAGGGCACCCTGGTGAGCGTCAAGGCGCCCCAGCTGCGCGGCCGCATCACCCCCGCGGTGATCGTCGACAAGCGCGAGGGGCCGGGCCAGTTCCCCCTGCTGCTCTGCCTCACCGACGAGAACGTCTGGATCCTGCTGCCCTGCAATGCGGTGGTGACCCTGCATGCCGAACTCTCGTGCCTCCAGGTGAGCCAGCTGGAGGTGCCCGAGCTTCACCACCTGGGTGAGCTGCGCCACGGCAACAACGCCAGCGCCGGCCTGGCCCTGGCCGTGGCCTCGATGGCCCGTCGCCACGACATGCACACCCCCCGCTACGACCTGGCCGGCGAGGTGCAGACCCAGGCCGAGCGGGTGCGTGAACTCGAGGAGGAGCTGGAGCTCCATCCCGCCCACCGCTGGGGGGATCGCAAGCAGCTCAAGAAGCATCGCCGCCGCATGGAGGAGCTGGATGTCGAGATCGAGGAGCGCCGGCGGGTGCTGCACCACCGCTCCAACCGCCACTGGGACACCTTCCTGTCGCTGATCGACATCCTGCGCTTCTTCGGCGGTCTCGACGGCGAGGAGGGGCTCGAGCCCACCGAGGTGGGCCGCACCGTGGCCGCCCTGCGCGGCGACAACGAGCTGTGGCTTGGTCTGGCGCTGATGAGCGGCCACCTCGACGACCTCGATCCCGCCGAACTGGCGGGGGTGCTTGAGGCCATCTCCACCGAGGTGAACCGGCCCGATCTCTGGTCGGCCTTCCCGCCGCCGGCGCCGGTGGAGGAAGCCCTCCACGACCTGCGCGGCCTGCGCCGCGAGCTGCAGCGCCAGCAGGAGAGCCGCCAGGTGGTGGTGCCGGTGTGGTGGGAGCCGGAGCTCACCGGCCTGGTACACGCCTGGGCCAAGGGAACCCCCTGGGGTGACGTGATCGCCGCCACCTCCCTCGATGAGGGCGATGTGGTGCGGATCCTGCGCCGCACCGTGGATCTGCTCGCCCAGGTGCCCTACTGCGAAGCCGTGAGCGAACAGCTGCGCACCAACGCCCGCCGCGCCCTGCGCGCCATCAACCGCTTTCCGGTCTGCGAGGTGGAGGATCTGCTGGCCGGTGCGCCGCCGGAGCCCGGGGCGGAGGCCAGCCCTGATCCTGCCCCCGGGCTCAGCGGTGCCTGAGCACCAGCCCCACGACCCGCTGGGTCAGATCCCCAGCCGCTCCCAGATCACGCCCAGAGTCGCCTGGTGCAGGTCGGTGGCGAAGCACTCCGCCAGTTGCTCACCGCTGAGCCGGCCGCTCACCTCGGGATCGGCCGCCAGGTTGGCGCGGAAGTCGCCGCCATCGGTGTTCCAGGCGGTGTGGGCGTTGCGCTGCACGATCCGGTAGGCGTCCTCGCGGCTGAGGCCGCTTTCCACCAGCGCCAGCAGCACCCGCTGGCTGAACACCACGCCGCCATACACATTCATGTTGCGGGCCATGTTCTCGGGGTAGACCCCCAGGCCGCGCACCACCTCCACCATCTCGCGCAGCATGAAGTGCAGGGTTGCCGAACAATCGGGCAGCATCATCCGCTCCACCGAGCTGTGGCTGATGTCGCGCTCATGCCAGAGGGCGCAGTTCTCCAGGGCGGCCACGGTGTAGCTGCGCAGCACCCGCGCCAGGCCGCTGATGCGCTCGCTGCGGATCGGATTGCGCTTGTGGGGCATGGCGGAACTGCCCTTCTGCCCCTTGGCGAAGTTCTCCTCCACCTCCAGCACATCCGTGCGCTGCAGGTTGCGGATCTCGGTGGAGAAGCGCTCCAGCGACGCCCCCACCAGCGCCAGCGTCTGCACGTATTCGGCATGGCGATCGCGCGAGATCACCTGGGTGCTGGCGGTGTCGGGCTCCAGGCCGAGGATGCGGCAGGTGATCGCCTCCACCTGGGGATCGGTGTTGGCATAGGTGCCCATGGCGCCGCTGATCTGGCCTACCGACACCACCCGCTCCAGCCGCTCCAGCCGCTCGCGGTTGCGCTCGGTTTCCGCCAGCCAGCCCGCCACCTTGAAGCCGAAGGTGATCGGCTCGCCGTGGATCGCGTGGCTGCGGCCGATCATCACCGTGCCCTTGTGCTCCCTCGCCAGCGCCCGCAGGGCCTCGGCCAGGGCGTCGAGCTCCGTGCGCAGCAGGGCCACCGAGGCCTTCAGCTGGAGCGCCAGCCCCGTGTCCAGCACGTCGGAGCTGGTCATGCCCACGTGGATGTAGCGCCCCGCATCGCCCACGTGCTCGTTCACGTTGGTGAGGAAGGCGATCACGTCGTGGCGCACTTCCGCCTCGATCTCCAGGATCCGCGGCACCTCGAAGCGGGCCTTCTCCCGGATCGTGGCCAGCGCCTCGGCGGGCACCCGGCCCAGCTCCACGTTGGCCGCGGTGGCGGCGATCTCCACGTCGAGCCAGCTCTGGAACTTCGCTTCCTCGCTCCAGAGGCGGCCCATCTCGGGCAGGGTGTAGCGCTCGATCAAGGCGGTCGGCGATAGCGGGGAGACCACCCAACCTATCGGCACGCCCGCAGCAGATCTCCCCGCCGGCTCAGGCGGCGGCGGTGAGGCGCCGGTGGGACACCTCCCACTGCACCAGGGTGCCCCAGGCCTGCTGGCGAACCCAGCAGCGACCCCCCTGGCAGCTGATCAGCTGGAAAGGGGGAAGGTCGTCGGGGTGATCACGCAGCCGCACGAACGAACCAGGCTGGAGCAGTTCCACGAGTTCACCGCCGGGGCTCTGCCGGGGCGAGGCCTTCGGGAAGGATCGGGGCATGGGCCTCCGTGGGCTCGGTCCATCCTCTGATGCTCGCGCGGAGGGCCTTTCGCCTGTCGGTTTTTGTTCGGATTGTGGTTGTGTTTCCATAACGTCAGGCATTTGCCGGCTCCGTGACCGGCCGCCGCCGCCATGGCCCGCCGCCAGCGACTGGATGTTGTGCTGCTGAACCGCGGCCTGGTGGTCAGTCGCCAGCAGGCCCAGCAGCTGATTCGCGCCGGCCGGGTCCGCAGCGCCGGCCGGGTGCTCGACAAGCCCGGCAGCGAGGTGGATCCGGGTCTGCCCCTGGAGCTGGAGGTGCCGCCCCGGTTTGTCTCCCGCGGCGGCGAGAAGCTGGTGGCGGCCCTCGAGCAGCTGCCGATCCGGGTGGAGGGTCGGGTGTGCCTCGATGGCGGCATCTCCACCGGTGGCTTCAGCGACTGCCTGCTTCAGCACGGGGCGGCCCGCATCTACGGCATCGACGTGGGCTACGGCCAGACCGCCTGGAAGCTGCGCACCGACCCCCGCCTGGTGCTGAGGGAGCGCACCAACCTGCGCCACCTCACCCCGGAGCAGTTGTATGGGCCCGATGACCCCTGGCCCGATCTGGCCGTGGCCGACGTGTCGTTCATCTCGCTCACCCGGGTGTTGCCGGCGCTGCGGGCCCTTCTGCGTCCAGCAGCGAATGGTGTGGAGGCGGTGCTGCTGGTGAAGCCCCAGTTCGAGGTGGGCCGTGAGCGGGTGGGCAAGGGCGGCGTGGTGAGAGACCCGCTGGCCCACCGCGATGCAGTCACCGCCGTGATCGCTGCCGCTGAATCGCTGGGCTGGCAGGCCGTCGGGCTGGTGGGCTCACCGATCACAGGCCCTGCCGGCAACCACGAATATCTGCTGTGGCTGCGGGATCCGTTACCCCAGGGAACGGATCCCATCGATGGCACCAGGGTCGCCGCCGTGGTGGCGGAAACCCTGGGAGGGGGCTGAACAGGGGGCTGATCACTGCGGATCAGATGGCGCCGCTGTCGCGGTCACCCGTGCGGATGCGGATCACGGAATCCACCGAGCTGATGAAGATCTTGCCGTCGCCGATTTCGCCGGTGCGGGCGGCGTCCTGGACGGCATTGACCACCGTGTCCACACGATCGTCATCGACGACGATCTCGAGTTTCAGCTTCTGCAGGAACTCCACGGTGAACTCCGAGCCGCGATAACGCTCCACCTGCCCCTTCTGACGGCCGAAGCCCCGCACCTCACTGACGGTCATGCCGACGATGCCGGCATTCACCAGGGCGATCTTGACGTCCTCGAGCTTGAACGGACGAATGATGGCCTCGATTTTTTTCATGGAAACGGCAGGGGTCGGGATGCGTGCCCGGGGTCAGTCTCTCAGACTTCCCGGAGGCGAACCGCCCCATTAGGCCTGAGGGCTGCAGCGGTCGCCGTAACGCACGCTACCCATGGTGCCGGCGAATGGGGAACCGGGACCGTTGCCCCCGAGGCCCTAGCTTCGATGCCACCCCCCTTCTCTTTCCCCTGGTGTCCATGGGCGAGGCCGCTGCCGCCACCATCACTCCGCGCTATGGCGAGCGGGCCATCGCCGAGGCCCGGCTGATCTGTTTCGAAAACCCGCGCCAGGGTCGGGCCTACGAGGTGTCGATCAACCTGCCGGAGTTCACCTGCACCTGCCCCTTCTCCGGCTACCCCGATTTCGCCGTGCTGCGGCTGCTGTACCAGCCCGGTCCCCGGGTGCTGGAGCTCAAGGCCCTCAAGCTCTACGTGAACAGCTACCGCGACCGGACCATCTCCCACGAGGAGGTGGCCAACCGCATCCTCGACGACCTGGTGGAGGCCTGCGATCCGGTCTGGATGCAACTGGAGGCCGACTTCAATCCCCGCGGCAACGTCCACACCGTGGTGCGGGTCAGCCACGGAAGCCGCCTTCCCTGCTGAGGCAGGCACGGATACCCTTCCCGATTCAGGCTCAGGCCGCCTCTTCGAGAAGGGCGGGCAGTTCGGCGGCGACACCCGTGAGGTTGCGGTTGCAGAGCCCCGCCACATGCAGGCGACCGCTGGCTGGTTCCGCCACCGCCCACAGCTGACGGGTGGCTACCAGGCTCAGGCCGCCCCCCAGGAGGGCGATGGCGAAGCCGGTGTACACCAGCGGCACGCCAGGGTCTCTTTTGAGCAGGATGCCGCTGGCCGGAAGCACATGCGTCACCCGCAACGGCAGGCCCCGCACCTCGGCGGCTTCACCACCCGGCACCAGTTGGGCCAGGAGGGCACCGTCCGGTCCGAACACCTGCACCGGTCCCTGCTCGCTGGTCAGGCTGAGCAGCACCGGATCGCTGCCGTCGGGGCGGGTGGGCAGCACCAGGCCCCACACCTGCTCCCCGAGTTCGGGGAAGCTGCGCAGGGGCAACTGCAGCACCGGGCTGCGGCCGAGCTGCAGGTCGATCGCTGCCAGAGCCCAGTCGGCCTGGTAGAGGGTCATGCCCCTGTAGCGGAGGGGGTGGTTGACGCTGATCGAGGCCTCCTGGCTGACCGCAGCCCCTCCGTCGACACCGGGCCGGATCAGGCGCAACCGGGAGGAGAACTGCTCCGGTCGGCCGGCCGGGTCGCGCTGGATCGCGAAGTCGTCGAGTGCCACGGTCACCTGGGTCTGCCCCTGGCGGTTGACCAGCTCCAGATCACGCCCCGGCGCCAGAAACCGCTCCAGCCGCTGGCCGGCCAGGGCGCCCCAGGCCGCTCCCACCATCAGCACCACCAGGCCGGCATGCACCAGCAGCGGGCCCACCCGGCCCAGCAGGCCCCGGCGTGCCGCCAGTCGTCCGTCCTGGGGTTTCACCTGCCAGCCTCTCGCCTTCAGCCGCAGCTCTAACGCCTGCAGGGCGGCCAGAGGGTCGGCAGCGCCCCTGGTTTCGGCCACGGCCAGCTTGCTGAGCTGACGGGGGGAGCGGTAGTCGATCCAGCGCAACGAAGCCCGCAGTGCCGGCCACTGGCGGCGGATGCTGCAGAGGATCAGTGACAGGCCCAGCCAGGCCAGCAGCCCCAGAAACCAGTTGCTGGAATACACATGATCCAGCTCGAGCCGCATGATCCCCTGTCCGTGCACCAGCCCCAGCCAGGGGGAGGGGTCGTACCGCTGGTGGTAGAACTCGGCGCTCTCCTTCTGGGGAATGGCGGTGCCGACGCCGCTGGCCAGGGCAATCACCAGCAGCAGGCTGATCGCCAGGCGCAGGTCCGAGATCCAGCCGGCGGCACGTTGCAGGGCGCGCCATGTGGGAGAGGTGGTGGTGGTCATGACAGCCGGGCCAGCAGGGTGAGCGCGCCGGTGCCCACCAGCACCACGCCGCTGATCGGTGGCACCCAGCGTCCGACCCGGCGGAGGCCGAGCAGGCCCGGAAGGCTCGCCGCGGCGGTGCCGGCCAGCAGGAGCGGCAGCACCTGGCCAGCGCCGAAACTGGTCAGCAGAGCCATGCCCACCAGAGGCTTCCCCTGCTGCGCCATCCAGGTCAGCAGCACCGCCAGGACGGGGGTGGTGCAGGGGGTGGCCGCCAGTCCGAAGGCCAGTCCGGCCGCCAGCGGTCCCAGCGGCGCCGGCACCCGGCTCCGCCACTGCTCGGGATCCGGGCCAGCGGGCAGGGGGATTCTCACCAGCCCGAGCAGGTTGAGCCCCATCAGCACCGCCACCAGCGCCACGAACAGCGGGATCTGGGCGGGCAGGCTGCCGTAGAGACGCCCCATCAGACCGCTGACCAGGCCAAGCAGCACCAGAGCCGCCACGATGCCGGCGGCAAAGGCCGTGCTGCGTTGCCACGGGAGGCCCGGAGAGGCGCCCACCGTTGCGGACGCCGGGCTGCTGAACCCGGCCAGATAGGCCAGCGTGACCGGTAACAGCGACAACGAGCAGGGGCCGAGGCTGGTGAGAACCCCGCCAACAAACACCAGCCCCAGGGTGAGGGGACCGGGATGGCTGAGGGAACTCTGGAGCAGCACTTCGGCCGTGCGGGCCCAGTCGGCGAGCAGGAGCCCCAGGCTGGGCATGGCCGGCGGAATAGGCAGAAAGGAGAATCAGCCTATCGGGGAGGCTGCAGCCCGACGGCGGCGGGGACGGGCGGTTTCCAGACCCGTGGATTCCAGGGAACAGCGGATCAGCAGGCCCGCCACGAACAGGCTGCTGAGCAGGGAGTTGCCGCCATAGCTCATCATCGGCAGCGGCAGGCCGGTGGTGGGCATGGACCCGCTGGCCACAGCGATGTTCAGGATCGACTGGCCCACAAGAAGAGTGGTGCAACCGATGGCGACCAGCCGGTGCTGATGGCTGCGGCAGCTGAGGGCGATGCGCAGACCGACGAAGGCGAACACCACCAGAAACAGCAGCAGGAACACCGAGCCCACGAAGCCGAACTCCTCCGCGAACACGGCGAAGATGAAGTCGGTGCTCTGGATCGGGAGGTATTGCAGCTTCTGGGTGGACAGGCCATAGCCTTCCCCCAGCACCCCCCCGGATCCGATCGCCAGCAGGCTCTGGACCAGCTGGTAACCATTGCCCTGGGCATCCTTCCAGGGGTCGAGGAAGGAGGTGACCCGCAGGCGCTGGTACTCATTGATCAGGATGCTGGCGGTTCCCAGCAGACCGCCTGCCCCCGCCGCCCCGAGCAGCAGGGCCAGCGGCAGACCACCGGCGAGAGCCATCAGCCAGAGCAGCAGACCCATCAGGGCTGCGGTGCTGAGGTTGGGCTGTTTGAGGATCAGCAGGATCAGAACCGCGAAGATCCCCAGCCACAGCAGTTTCTGATCGTTGCCGATGCGGCGCCAGTGGGAGAACAGCACCGCACCCTGCAGCACCACGAAGGGCTTCACCAGCTCCGTGGGCTGGATCTGCAGTGGGCCGATCACCAGCCAGCGGCTGGCACCGTTCACGGTGCTGCCCACCACCAGGGTGGCGGCGACCATCAGGCCCAGCACGATCAGTGCCGGGCCGGCCAGGTGCAGCCAGCGCCGCATGCTGGTGCGGATGGCCAGCCACAGAAGCCCCCAGCTGGCGACCAGCCAGATCGACTGACGCTTCAGGTAGAAGGCGGCATCCCCCATTTCCCGCTCGGCCACCCACCAACTGGCGGAGGTGAGCACCAGCAGGCCCACCAGGCTCCAGATCATCACCAGGCCCAGCATCAGCCGACCCTCGGCCGGCCACAGCTCCCAGGGCAGCAGCTGTAAGGCACCGCCTGGGGCGGCAGGAGCGCCGGCTCGGACGGCGCCGTGGGGGGGCGGGCTGCTCGAGGAGACGGACAAGGTGGGCCGGTGCTGAGGCAATGGCCTATTCAGCCGTGCCCGAGCCACTGTTGTCGAGTCGATCGAGACAAAAAAAAGCCCGGACCCAGGGGATCCGGGCACAGTCTGGCCAGGTGGCATCAAAAAGGGCCCGGTGTCGACCGGGCCCTTGGCGTGGTAGCGAGGCAGCCCCTGGTTCAGTTGCCGACGTTCTGCTGGCGGCGGCCGGTGGCCAGTTCCACCTTCAGGATCTTGCCGCCCTGCTTCATGATCCGCTGCTGCTCAGCGAACCAGCTGTGGTAAGGAACCCACTTGGTGAAGTAGGTGTTCTGCAGTTCCCGCTGCGTGCGGACCTTTTCGGGGCAGGGGATGCAGGCGGTGATCTTGAAAAGACGCATGGATGATCCTCGGGACGGTGGGGTCGGTTGGGATCAGTTGCCGAGGCCGGAGCTGATGTAGTCGAAGTAGACACCCATTTCACGGCCGGCATCGGGACCCACCAGGGCGGCGGTGGCTTCCTTCATGGCCTGAATCGACTGCACGGTGGCACCGATGGGAACCCCCAGGGAGTTGTAGGTCTCCTTGAGGCCGTTCAGCACCCGCTCGTCGAGGATCGAGGTGTCACCCGCCAGCATGGCGTAGGTGGCGTAGCGCAGGTAGTAGTCGAGGTCGCGGATGCAGGCGGCATAGCGACGGGTGGTGTACATGTTTCCGCCCGGACGGGTGATGTCCGAGTAGAGCAGCGACTTGGCGACGGCTTCCTTGATGATGGCCGAAGCGTTGGCGCTGATGGTGGCGGCGGCGCGCACCCGCAGCTCACCGCTGGAGAAGTACTGCTCCAGGCGGCCGATGGAGGAGCCGTCGAGGTAGAGACCCTGGACGTCGGCCTGGTTGATGACGTTGGTGATCGCGTCTTGCATGGATCCTGGGGGAGGGGCGATGAAGGGAGGGGAGGAAGGGCCTCAGGAGAGAGCGCCGACGACGTAGTCGAAGTAGAACCCAGCTTCCTCGGCATCTCCGCCGGTGAGGATGCTGGTGGCCACGGCCTTCATTTCCCGGATGGCTTCCGCCATCGCTTCCAGGGGGGTGCCCAGGGAGCGGTACATCTCGCGAGCGCCGATGACGCCGATCTCCTCGATCGGGGTGACATCACCCGCAACCACGCCATAGGTGACAAGGCGCAGGTAGTAGTCCATGTCACGGAGGCAGGAGGCTGTCATCTCCTCGCCGTAGGCGTTGCCGCCGGGGGAGATGACATCGGGGCGCTTCTGGAAGAGCTGGCCTGCGGCCTGCTTCACGATGCGCTCACGGCTCTCGCTGAGGACCTGGGCCACGCGCAGGCGGCGCTGGCCTCCGGCGACGAAGGATTTGACCTGGTCGAGTTCGCCAGGGCTGAGGTAGCGGGCTTCGGCGTCCGCGTTGATGATCGAGTTGGAGACGATGCTCATGCAGTTCTGCCTCGAAACAAGCGGTCACCGTTAAGGAGACCGGTATCCG